>NZ_JAJSZC010000068.1:0-34641 GCF_036815105.1 Streptomyces sp. IBSBF 3136 | reverse complement strand
CCCCGGGCTCCGACGGCCCCACCCTGGCCCGCGTCCTGGACCACCTCACGGAACCCGACCACCCGGAACGGGGTGACCAGCCCGTGCCGGCAGCGGCCCCCCGAGCCCTCCCACGACCGGAGGACGAGGTCCTTCCGGAACCGGCCGGCCCGACGCACCCGGAACCGGTCGACGGGAGCGGTCTGCGAGCGGTCGACGGGAGCCTCCCGGAAGCGGTCGACGCCGCCCGTACGGAAGCCGCCGCGAATCAGGCCGAGCCCGTCGCCCCGGGGACGGCCGACGCCTCCCACCCGGCCCTTGACCCCGACGAGTACGCCGACCCGAGTACCGAGCGGAGTGCCGCCCTGGCCGCCGGGCTCAGTGCGGAGCTGGCGCGGGAGGAGATCGCCGCGCCGAGGGGGGCCACGGCCAGCGGGCTGATTCCGGACAGTGCGCTGTGGGACGACGGTTCACTTCCGTTGTTCCCGCTCCAGCCCCCGCGCGGCGCCCGCGAGCTCCTCGCCGACCATCTGACCGCGATGGTCTGCTGCGCCGCCGTCGACACGGCCGGCGCCGCTCCCGGCCTCGACTGGCTCGACGGCCCCTCCCTGGTGCTGGGCGGCGAGCGGGCCGCCGACCTCGCGCCCAAGGTGCTCAGACTGATCGAGGAAGGGGATCCGGGCCCGCTGCGCGACTGGCTGGCCGCGTCCGGGATACGGCCCGAGAAGCCGGTCCGGCTCGTCTGACATCGGCCGCCGCCGGACCCCGCCCGAGCCCGCCGGCGTCGTGCCGACCGTGACGAGCCCGGCGCGACTACCGGAAAACCTTCTTCCACTTCAGGTCAATTCGCAACGAATAGTGACCGTCCCCGTGCGTTATGTGATGTGCTGGGACCGACCGCGCACATGGCAAAGGCACGCGACATACGACAGCGCGACCGAGCGCCTGCCGAGCAGCACCGAGCACCACCGTCCAGGGACACGGGGGACATGAGGGAGGGGAGCGACCATGGCCTCGGACCACATCCGCCGCTGGGAGTCCGGAGCACTCGCGCACGCCGTCACGGACCCCTTCGGCCAGGGCCCCGTCCCCTGGCTGCGCGGCAGTGAGACGTACTTCGACGACACGGGCCACGTCGTGCCGTGGTACGTCGACCCGAGCCCGCAGCAGCCCACGGGCGAGCGGCCGCGGGTGCCCGCGCCGCGCTCGTCCGGCTCGGGACCGCGCTCGGCGGACGACGTGCGCCGCCAGATCAAGGGCTTCACCTCCACCGGAGCGGTCTCGCCCGGTGAGGCGATCGACTTCCACATCACCGTCGACCCGCCCCAGCAGTTCGGCGTGGACATCTACCGGATCGGCCACTACGGCGGCGACGGCGCCGCGAAGATCACCACCAGTCCCCGGCTCTCCGGCATCGTCCAGCCCCAGCCGCTGGCCGCCGACCGCACGGTCTCCTGCCACCACTGGTGGCTGTCCTGGCGCCTCCAGGTGCCCTCCCACTGGAGCGTCGGGGCCTACGTGGCCGTCCTCACCACCGCCGACGGCTACCGCTCCCACGTGCCCTTCACGGTCCGCGACGACCACCCGGCCGACCTGCTCCTGCTGCTGCCCGACATCACCTGGCAGGCGTACAACCTCTACCCGGAGGACGGCCGGACCGGCGCCAGCCTCTACCACGCCTGGGACGAGAAGGGCAGCCTGCTGGGCGAGGCCGACGCGGCCACCACGGTCTCCTTCGACCGCCCGTACGCGGGCGCGGGCCTGCCCCTGCACGTGGGGCACGCCTACGACTTCATCCGCTGGGCCGAGCGCTACGGCTACGACCTCGCCTACGCCGACGCCCGCGACCTGCACGCGGGCCGCGTCGACCCCACCCGGTACCGCGGCCTGGTCTTCCCCGGCCACGACGAGTACTGGTCGGTGCCGATGCGGCGCGCCGTCGAGGACGCCCGGGACCGCGGCACCTCGCTGGTCTTCCTCTCCGCGAACACCATGTACTGGCAGGTGGAGCTGGGCCCCTCCCCGTCCGGCGTGCCCGACCGGCTGCTGACCTGCCGCAAGCGCAGGGGCCCCGGACGGCCGGTGCTGTGGCGCGAGATCGACCGGCCCGAGCAGCAGGTCGTCGGCATCCAGTACGCGGGCCGGGTCCCCGAGCCGCATCCGATGATCGTGCGCAACGCCGGCCACTGGCTGTGGGACGCGGCCGGCGCGCACGAGGGCGACCCGATCGACGGACTGGTCGCCGGCGAGGCGGACCGCTACTTCCCGCGCACCCCGCTGCCCGAGCACGAGGAGCGCGTGCTGCTCGCCCACTCCCCCTACACGGACAACGACGGCGCCCCGCGGCACCAGGAGACCTCCCTCTACCGCGCCCCCTCCGGCGCCTGGGTGTTCGCCTCGGGCACCTTCGCCTGGTCCCCGGCCCTGGACCGCCCCGGCCACGTGGACCCGCGCATCCAGCGGGCCACGGCGAACCTGCTGGACCGCATCTGCAAACGGGACTGACCCCTGGCCACACCCCGATCACCGGCATACGGGAGAATCGAGGCATTGGACAGAACCACGGGGAGGAACCGTGTCCGGATTCGTAGAAAAGCCCGAGCCGATCCAGGTTCCGGGCCTGGTGCACCTGCACACCGGAAAGGTGCGCGAGTTGTACCGGAACGAGGCGGGCGACCTCGTGATGGTCGCCAGCGACCGCATGTCCGCCTACGACTGGGTGCTGCCCACGGAGATCCCCGACAAGGGCCGCGTCCTCACCCAGCTCTCCCTGTGGTGGTTCGACCAGCTCCGTGACCTGGCTCCGAATCACGTCCTCAGCACCGAACTGCCCGAGGGCGCCCCCGCCGACTGGGCGGGCCGTACGCTCGTGTGCAAGTCGCTGCGAATGGTCCCGGTGGAGTGCGTGGCGCGCGGCTACCTCACCGGCTCCGGCCTGGCGGAGTACCGGGAGTCCCGCACCGTCTGCGGCCTCGCCCTGCCCGAGGGTCTGGTCGACGGTTCGGAACTGCCCGCCCCGATCTTCACCCCGGCCACCAAGGCCGAGGTCGGCGAGCACGACGAGAACGTCTCCTACGAGGAGGTCGCCCGCCAGGTCGGCGCCGACACCGCCGCCGAACTGCGCCAGGCCACCCTCGCGGTCTACGCGCGGGCCCGGGACATCGCCCGGGACCGCGGGATCATCCTGGCCGACACCAAGTTCGAGTTCGGCTTCGACGGCGACACGCTCGTCCTCGCCGACGAGGTGCTCACCCCGGACTCCTCCCGCTTCTGGCCGGCCGACCAGTGGCAGCCGGGCCGCGCGCAGCCCTCGTACGACAAGCAGTACGTCCGGGACTGGCTGACCTCCGCCGCGTCCGGCTGGGACCGCGGGAGCGAGCAGCCCCCGCCGGCGCTGCCCGGCGAGGTCGTGGAGGCGACCCGCGCCAAGTACGTGGAGGCGTACGAGCGGCTGACGGGCATGCGCTGGGCGTAGAGACGCGGAAGGCCCCCGGTGGGAACCGGGGGCCTTCTCCGTGGAGCGGACGACGAGGCTCGAACTCGCGACCTCAACCTTGGCAAGGTTGCGCTCTACCAACTGAGCTACGTCCGCACTGCGCCGTGGCGCGAGAGCAACTATACCCAACCTCGCTCGCGTGCGAGACGCACTGCCGCATGACGGTTTCCCGCACCGAGTTTCGTCACGGCCGAGGAGAGGTAGTTCCGCACGGTCCCGGGCGACAGCGCGGCCCGCTCGGCGATCTCCGTGACCGGCGCTCCGTCGGCGGCCAGCTCCAGCACCTCGGCCTCCCGCGCAGTCAGCGGTGAGTCCCCGGCGGAGATCGCGTCGGCGGCCAACTCCGGGTCGACGTAACGGTTTCCCGCGTGCACCGTCCGGATGATCTCCGCGAGCCGCTGGGCGCTGACCGTCTTCGGGACGAATCCCCGCACACCGGCGGCGAGCGCCCGCTTCAGGTGCCCGGGCCGGCCGTGGCCGGTGACGATCAGCACCTGGCAGCCGGGCAGTTCGGTGCGCAGGGATGTGGCGACCTTCACACCGTCGGCGCCGGGCATCTGGAGGTCGAGCACGGCCACGTCGGGCGTGTGGGCCCGGGCCATCGCCAGGGCCTCCGGGCCGCTGGCCGCCTCCGCGACCACCAGCAGGTCGTCCTCCAGGGAGAGCAGGGCGGTCAGCGCGCCCCGGATCAGATGCTCGTCGTCGGCGAGCAGGAGCCGTACCGGACCACTCATGAGAGGACTTCACTCGCTTCCCGCCCCAAGGGCACCTCGGCCACCAGCCGGAACCTGCCCTTGCCGACCGGGCCCGCCTCCAGTGTCCCGGCCACGGCGGTCAGGCGTTCCCGCAGCCCGGCGAGTCCCGAGCCGTCGCCCGCCGCCGGCTCCGTCGCTCCGTCGTTCTCCGCCGCCCCGTCGTTCTCCACCGCCAGCACCACCCGTCCCTCAAGCACCGCCAGTTCCACGGAGCACCGTCCCGCGTCGCCGTGCCGCAGCACGTTGGTGGCCGCCTCACGCACCACCCAGCCCAGCGCCGACTGCACCCGGGCGGGCAGCCCGGCGGTGTCGGCGCGCACCTCGCAGGCGATCCCCGCGGCGCTCAACACGCCCTCGGCGCCCGCGAGTTCCACGCCGAGGTCGGCCTCGCGGTAGCCGCGTACGACGTCCCGTACCTCCCGCTGGGACTGCTGCGCGATGCGCTGCACCTCGATCATCTGCTCCACGGCCTCCGGCCGTCCGCGCCGGGCCAGTTGCACGGCCAGTTCGCTCTTGAGGGAGATGACGGACAGGTTGCGCCCCAGCACGTCGTGGAGGTCCCGCCCGAAGCGCAGCCGCTCCTCCGCGACGGCGAGCCGGGCCTCGATCTCCCGGGCGCGTTCCGCCTCCCACAGCACGGACAGGGTCCAGGCGCCGCAGCGGGCGGCGGTCAAAGAGAAGGCGGCGCCGAAGGCGGTCACCACCGCCGTGGCGAACAGGCCGGGCGCGCTCGGGCGGACGATCGCGAAGGCCGCCAGGATCAGGGCCGCCAGGCCCGCGGCCCGCCGCAGGAAGGCCCGCACGGACACGGTGAGCGCGTACGGCAGTCCGAAGGACATGAGCGCGGCGCCGACCGCCAGCCGGGTGGCGACCGGGTCGAAGCCGCCGACGGAGGCGAGTGCCACGATCACCGCGAGCGCCAGGCCGAGCAGAACGGCGGGACCGCGCAGGGCGCGCGGGGGCAGTGCGGCGCGCCCGAGGTAGTGGTCGAGCGCCGGGCGCAACCACCGGCTCGCGGCCGCGCACTGCAGGACGACCACGGCGACCAGCAGCATGCCGAGCGCCACCGCCACCGGCCGGTGGGCGAGTCCGCCCACCATCGGCAGCAGCAGCCAGCCGAGCGGGAACACCCAGATGCTGCCGTGCCAGGTGGCCAGGCTCTGCAGTTCGACCCGCTCGGCCTTGCTCCGGTCTCGCCAGTGCCGCCGGTGCCACCCTCGAACCCGCCCGAGCATGTGCCCCCCTGACCGCCCGCTCACCGCCGCGGTTCCCAGCGGAACCACCGCCGTACAGCAAACACCGCCACGACGGTCCAGGCCAGCGCGGCCGCCACCGTCACCAGCACCTCCGGCGCGTCGAGCCGGCCGGTCCAGCCCGCGCGGACCAGCCGGACCGCGGGGGACAGCGGGAGGAACGCGCAGACGGAGGCGAGCCGGTGGGGCAGGACCTCGGTGGGGACCGCGATTCCGGAGCCGAGCATGGAGACGAGCACCAGCGGCAGGGCGGTGATCTGCCCGCTCTCCACGCTCCGGGTGAAGGAGGCGGTGAGCGCGGCCAGCGCGGCGCTGAGCACGAGCCCCGCCACCAGCCCCAGCGGGATCAGGTACGGCGCTCTGGGCGCGCCGGTGTGCGGCAGCACCGCGCACGCGGCGCACAGCAGCAGCGCCTGGGCGAGCCCGAGGCCGACGGCGGGCAGGGCGGTGCCGGTCAGGATCTCGGTGTCGGTGGGTTCGCCGGTGCGCAGCCGCTTGAGGACGAGTTCCTCGCGGCGGGCGACGTAGGCGTTGACCAGGGCGGAGTAGACGGCGAAGAGGAAGGAGAAGCCGATCGCGGCCGTCGCCATCACCGCTCCGGGCGTCAGCCCCTGTTCGCCCACGTCCAGTTGGCCGAGGGCCGGCCGCAGGCTGAAGGGCAGCGCGAGCGGCACGAGGAGCGCGGTGAGGACGACGCTGCGGTTGCGGCCGAGGAGGGCGAGTTCGGCGCGGGCGAGCGCCCGCAGCCTGCGGCCCGCCGGTGCCGTCGCGAGACCGCTCGTGAGGCCGCTCATGCCGCGGCCGCCCGGTCGCGCGCGATGCCGAGGAAGGCCTCCTCCAGGGAGGCGGAGCGCGCGTCGAGGCCGCGCAGTTCGACCCCGGCCCGCCCGGCCCAGGCCAGCACGGCGGTGGCCGTGCGCTGAAGGTCCCGGGTGCGCAGCCGCACGGTCCTGCCGTCGAGTTCGTGTCCGCAGACGCCGAGTTCCGCGAGGGGTGGCAGGTCGCCGAGGAAGTAGCCGTCGGGCAGTTCGAAGGACATCCGGGAGGGCCGGCCGGCGGTGACCTCGGCGGGGGTGCCCGAGGCGGCGATGCGCCCGCGGTGCAGGATGGCGAGCCGGTCGGCGAGACCTTCCGCCTCCTCCAGGTGGTGCGTGGTGAGCAGCACGGTGGTGCCGGCGTCGCGCAGCCCCCGCACCAACGCCCAGGTGTCGCGGCGGCCTTCCGCGTCGAGTCCGGTGGTCGGCTCGTCCAGGAACAGCACCTCGGGGTCGCCGAGCAGCGCGAGCGCAAGGTCCAGGCGCCGCCGCTCACCGCCGGACAGCTGCCGCACCCGGACGCCGGTCCTGCCGTCCAGGCCGACCAGTTCGAGCACCTCGCCCTGGGGGCGGGCGCCGCTGGTGCAGGCGGCCCACATCCGGGCGGTCTCGGCGACGGTCAGGTCGGAGGGGAAGCCGCCTTCCTGGAGCATGACTCCGGTGCGCGGACGCACGGCGGACCGCTCGCGGCAGGGGTCGTGGCCGAGGACGCGGACCCGGCCGCCGGACGGCGGCGCGAGCCCCTCCAGCACTTCGACGGTGGACGTCTTGCCCGCGCCGTTGGTGCCCAGCAGCGCGAAGACCTCCCCGCGCGCGACGGAGAAGCTGATCCCGCGCACGGCCTCGAAGCCGCCCCCGTAGACACGCCGGAGGTCGATGACCTCGATCACGTGCTCGTGTTCGTCGTTGCCCATGTCGTCCATGGCCTCAGCGTCCCGCCGGGCCGGACGGATCAGCAGTGCGCGGTGTCATCGGCCGGCATGACAAATGTCAGACGCCGGACGCCTGCCGCGAGCACGAAAAAGACCCCGGTCCACTGGACCGGGGTCTCATCCCGAGCGGACGACGAGGCTCGAACTCGCGACCTCAACCTTGGCAAGGTTGCGCTCTACCAACTGAGCTACGTCCGCACTGCCCCCGACCGGCTCCCACCGATCGGTGCGAGCACCAGCCTACCTGATCCACAAGAGTGGTTCTGACCGGTGCCAGAGCGGGTGACAGGAATTGCACACTGCGCCTTCCCCCTGGAAGGGGGATGTTCTACTACTGAACTACACCCGCACGGTCCGTGGGATCCGGCCTTTCGGCCTCGCCCCTCGGCGTGTCCCAGACATTAGCTGATCAGCAGGGGGGTAGCGCAAGTCGGTTCCCGGCGCGGCCAACTGCACGGCACCCGGGGTCCGCTGACGGGCCCCGGGTGCCGCCCCTTCGCGGGCCTCACTGCGCGGCGCTGAACGCCTCGTAGACCTTCTTGGGGATGCGCCCGCGCGCCGGCACGTCCATCTTGTTCGCCTGGGCCCAGGCGCGCACGGCCGCGGGGTCGGGAGCGACCTCCGTCTGCTTGTACGCCTTGCCCGACCGGGAACGCTTGCGGCCGGCCTCCACGTAGGGCGCGAGCGCCTTGCGCAGTTTTCCGGCGTTGGTTTCGTTCAGGTCGATCTCGTACGACTTGCCGTCGAGTCCGAAGGCGATCGTTTCCGCCGCTTCCGAGCCGTCGATGTCGTCAAAGAGAGTGACCACGACCTTTTGCGCCACGAATATCGGTCCCTTCGTCCGGCACGTCGATACAGCTCATCGGCGATGACGTGCCGAGTATCGGCTATTGCCAATTCATTTGTACAGTGCCCGGCAATGCAAAGTGAAGCCCGACTAAATCCGCCCGCGTGTCCCCGTGCAATAGCCGCCACGGACGGACCGGTGGAACTTTCCCAGAACTTTTCGCGAAGTCGCCCGCCCGTCACCCGATCGTGACGCGCCTCACGTAGTTTCCTCCAACTCTACCCGCGTAGAAATTTTGTGCGGGTAGTCTGAAGGAACCTGCTCAGCACCACACATCGGGAGTGCCAGTGGCACGCGTCGTAGTCGACGTCATGCTCAAGCCGGAGATCCTCGACCCCCAGGGCCAGGCGGTCCAGCGTGCGCTGCCGCGCCTGGGTTTCGACGGGATCTCGGACGTCCGTCAGGGAAAGCGTTTCGAACTGGAAGTTGACGGGCCGGTCGACGAGGCCGCGCTCGCCCGCATCCACGATCTTGCGGAATCCTTCCTCGCCAACACCGTGATCGAGGACTTCACGGTCAAGGTGGAAGAGGTGGCGGAAGTCGCGGAGGCCGCGAAGTGACCGCTCGTATTGGCGTCGTCACTTTCCCGGGAAGCCTCGACGACCGGGACACGCAGCGCGCGATCCGTCTCGCGGGCGCCGAACCGGTCGCCCTCTGGCACAAGGACAAGGACCTCAAGCAGGTCGACGCCGTGGTGCTGCCCGGCGGTTTCTCCTACGGCGACTATCTGCGGGCCGGCGCCATCTCCCGGTTCTCGCCGGTCATGGAGGCGGTCATCGAGCAGGCGAAGGCCGGACTTCCGGTCCTCGGCATCTGCAACGGCTTCCAGGTCCTCACCGAGGCCCACCTCCTGCCGGGCGGCATGCTCGGCAACGACCACCTCCACTTCATCTGCCGCGACCAGAAGCTGCGGGTGGAGAACGCGGAGACCTCGTGGACCGGCGACTACCGCCAGGGCCAGGAGATCCACATCCCGCTGAAGAACATGGACGGCCGGTACGTCGCCGACGAGTACACGCTCGACAAGCTGGAGGCGGAGGGCCGGGTCGTCTTCCGGTACCTCGACTTCAACCCGAACGGCTCGCTGCGGGACATCGCCGGCATCACCAACGAGGCCGGGAACGTCGTCGGCCTCATGCCGCACCCCGAGCACGCCGTGGAGCCGCTGATCGGTACCGGCCGTACCGACGGCCTCCCCTTCTTCACCTCGATCCTCAAGAAGCTGGTCAACGCATGAGCCGGACGCCTCTGGACACGGTCGAGCACGCGGCCGCGACCCCCGACGTCGAGCTGCCCTGGGCCGAACTCGGTCTGAAGAAGGGCGAGTACGAGCGGGTGGTGGAGATCCTCGGCCGCCGCCCGACCGGCGCCGAACTCGCCATGTACTCGGTCATGTGGTCCGAGCACTGCTCGTACAAGTCCTCCAAGGTCCACCTGCGCCAGTTCGGCGAGAAGGCCCCGCAGTCGGACGCCATGCTCGTCGGCATCGGCGAGAACGCGGGCGTGGTGGACGTCGGCCAGGGCTACGCGGTCACCTTCAAGGTCGAGTCGCACAACCACCCGTCGTACGTCGAGCCCTACCAGGGCGCGGCCACGGGTGTCGGCGGCATCGTCCGCGACATCATCGCGATGGGCGCCCGCCCGGTCGCCGTGGTGGACCCGCTGCGCTTCGGCGCGGCCGACCACCCCGACACCAAGCGCGTCCTGCCGGGCGTCGTGGCCGGCATCGGTGGCTACGGCAACTGCCTTGGCCTGCCCAACATCGGCGGCGAGGTCGTCTTCGACGCCTGCTACCAGGGCAACCCGCTGGTCAACGCCGGCGCCATCGGCGTCATGCGGCACGAGGACATCCACCTGGCCAAGGCGTCCGGCGCCGGCAACAAGGTCGTCCTGTACGGCGCCCGCACGGGCGGCGACGGCATCGGCGGCGCCTCGATCCTGGCCTCCGAGACCTTCGACGACGCCAAGCCCTCGAAGCGTCCCGCGGTCCAGGTGGGCGACCCCTTCCAGGAGAAGCTCCTCATCGAGTGCACCCTGGAGGCCTTCCAGGAGAAGCTGGTCGTCGGCATCCAGGATCTCGGTGCGGCCGGCCTGTCCTGCGCCACCTCCGAGCTGGCCTCCAACGGCTCCGGCGGCATGCGCGTCACCCTGGACGACGTCCCGCTGCGCGACTCCACGCTCTCGCCCGAGGAGATCCTCATGAGCGAGTCGCAGGAGCGCATGTGCGCGGTCGTCGAGCCGGAGAAGGTCGACCGGTTCCTGGAGATCTGCGCCAAGTGGGACGTCATCGCCACCGTCATCGGTGAGGTGACCGACGGCGACCGGCTGGAGATCTTCTGGCACGGCGGCAAGATCGTAGACGTCGACCCGCGCACGGTGGCGCACGAGGGCCCGGTCTACGAGCGCCCTTACGCCCGCCCCGAGTGGCAGGACGCCCTCCAGGCCGACGACGCGGGCAAGCTGCCGCGGCCCGCGTCGAGCGAGGAGCTGAAGGACCAGGTCCTCAAGCTGGTCGCGTCCCCGAACCAGGCGTCCAAGAAGTGGATCACCTCGCAGTACGACCACTTCGTGCAGGGCAACACCGTCCTCGCCCAGCCGGAGGACTCCGGCATGATCCGCGTGGACGAGGAGACCGGGCTCGGCGTCGCGATCGCGACCGACGGCAACGGCCGCTACGCCAAGCTGGACCCGTACACCGGCGCGCAGCTCGCGCTGGCGGAGGCGTACCGCAACGTCGCCACCACCGGTGCGAAGCCCCTGGCGGTCTCCGACTGCCTGAACTTCGGCTCCCCCGAGGACCCGGCGGTCATGTGGCAGTTCGCGGAGGCCGTGCGCGGTCTCGCGGACGGCTGCCTCCAGCTCGGCACCCCGGTCACCGGCGGCAACGTCTCGCTCTACAACCAGACGGGCGACGCGGCCATCCACCCGACGCCGGTGGTCGCCGTGCTCGGTGTCATCGACGATGTCGCGCGCCGCACGCCGGTCGCCTTCCAGGAGGAGGGCCAGCTGCTCTACCTCCTCGGCGAGACCCGTGAGGAGTTCGGCGGTTCGGCCTGGTCCCAGGTGGTCCACGACCACCTCGGCGGTCTGCCCCCGAAGGTCGACCTGGAGCGCGAGCGGCTGCTGGCCGAGATCCTGATCTCCGCCTCCCGCGACGGCATGATCGACTCCGCGCACGACCTCTCCGACGGCGGCCTGGTCCAGGCGGTCGTGGAGTCGGCGCTGCTCGGCGGCAAGGGCGCGCGTCTGGTCGTCCCCGACGGCCTGGACGCCTTCACCTTCCTGCTGTCCGAGTCGGCCGGCCGCGCGGTCGTCGCGGTGCCCCGCTCGGAGGAGGTCCGCTTCAACGACATGTGCGGTGCCCGGGGCCTGCCGGTCACCCGCATCGGTGTCGTGGACGGCGACTCGGTCGAGGTGCAGGGCGAGTTCTCGCTGACCCTCGACGAGCTGCGCGAGGCGCACGAGGGCACCATCCCCGCGCTGCTGGGGTAACCGCCCGACGTGTGAGGCGAGGCCCCGTCCGGGAAACCGGGCGGGGCCTTTCGCCGTGCGTCCCGCGCGCTGCCGAGCGGCGACCGGGCGGCCCGCCGCAAGCTGTGGTGCGCCGGTGCTCCCCGGAGCCGACCGGGCCCCACGGCCCGGGGCCCGCCCCGCCCGCACGCCTGACGTGCCGACGCGACCTTGCCGCACCCGCCCTCGCGCCGCGTGCCTTCGACGCCGCGTGCGGGGCCCCCGGGGGCCGGACGCCGGGACCGGCGCCCCGCGCGTCGGCCACGGATGGTCGGCGGCGGAGCGCTGTCCGGGCCACCGCCCGCGTCCAGGCCCGCGCCCGGCACGGGTACGGCACCGGTGCGGCCCGGTCGACTCGCGGGCTCCCGGTCGCCGCAGAACGGCCGGAAGGAGCACGTGCCGAAGGCATAGGGTCGCTGTCATGCCACCGGCCAAGAAGCGCGCGCGCAGCTATGACCCAGCCCGGACCCGCAGCGCGGTCCTCGCCCAGTTCGCGAACGTCCGGGAGGCCGCGCACGGCCTCACCCCCGACCAGCTCGCCCGGCCCACCCGGCTCGGCGACTGGACCGTACGGGAACTGGTCGCGCACATCGGCATGGCGCTCACCGCCGTGCACGGCGCACTGGCCGCGCCGGCACCCCCGAAGGCGACCGTGACGGTCGCCGAGTGGGCCCTGGGCACCGCCGCCCGGGCCGCCGGCATCGCCGACCACACGCGTGAACTGGCCGCCGCCCAGCCCGACCTCGACGCCTATCTCGCCGGAGTCGAGAAGGACCTGCGCGCCGCCCTCGACGAGCAGCCCGGCACCCGGTTGCTGGCCACCACCGCGGGCGCGGTCTCCGTGGACGACTACCTGGTCACCCGCACGGTGGAGCTCGTGGTCCACACCGACGACCTCAACGCCGCCGTCCCCGGCCTCGACGTGCCCTGCGACCGGCAGGCCGTGGCCGCCGCCACCCGGCTCCTCGCCGACGCCCTCGCGACGAAGGCGCCCGGCGGCTCCACCGAGGTGCGTGTGCCGCCGTACGCCGTCGTGCAGTGCGTCGAGGGGCCCCGGCACACCCGCGGCACCCCGCCCAACGTCGTGGAGACCGATCCGATGACCTGGATCAGGCTCGCGACCGGCAGGCTGGCCTGGGCGGACACCGTCGCCGGTGCCCAGGTCAGCGCGAGCGGGGAGCGGGCCGACCTCGGGGAACTGCTGCCGCTGCTGTCCTGAGGAAAACCGCCGGCACGGAACCGGTGGGCCCGCGGCGCCGTCGAATCCGTATGAACCGGTACAAGCAGCGCATTATCCTGACGGCCGCCGCCGTGCTCGTCCCGCTCACGGTGGCCTGCGGCAGCGCCGGGAGCGGGCGGGCGGACAGCGGCGCGGCCGGTGTGCCGTCACCGCGTCCCGTGACCGGTGTCGACTGGCGGGTCCACGGCCTCACCACGGACGGCACCACCCGGCCCGCGCCCGCCTCCGCGCGCATCCGGATCGGCACGGACGGCCGGGCGGCGGGCAATCTCGGCTGCAACCAGTTCGCCGCCCGGGCCACCGTGCACGGCGACCGGATCACCATCGGCGACCTGCGCACCACCAGGATGGCCTGCGACCGGGCGCGGATGGACTTCGAGCGCGCCCTCGCCCGCACCCTCACCACCGGCACCCTCACCGCGCGGGTCCACGACGGGAAAGCGACCCTCACCGACGGCGACGGCGACGTCGTCCACCTCGCCTCCGACACACCCGAATGATGTGCGACACCTCACTCACACCCACCGTGAGCCGGTCCGCAACCGCTGTCCGGAGGGCCGCCCAGAACCGGCCAGGACCCCTTGATGCCGCTCTGACCTGCACAAACGACGAAACCACCAAGGTGATCCACAGTGGTGGGCCCGGGAGGGGCGCGCATCCCCAATTCGGACCAGTGGTCGACCTCGCCTACACTCGGAGCCGTGCCACGTGGTGACGGTCGACTCAATCACGATCTGCTTCCCGGCGAAAAAGGCCCCCAGGACGCTTGCGGCGTCTTCGGTGTCTGGGCTCCTGGTGAAGAGGTCGCAAAGCTCACGTACTTCGGGCTCTACGCCCTCCAGCACCGGGGTCAGGAATCCGCGGGAATCGCGGTCAGCAACGGCTCCCAGATCCTCGTCTTCAAGGACATGGGCCTGGTCTCCCAGGTCTTCGACGAGACCTCGCTCGGTTCGCTCCAGGGTCACATCGCGGTCGGACACGCCCGCTACTCGACCACCGGTGCCTCCGTGTGGGAGAACGCCCAGCCGACGTTCCGTGCCACCGCGCACGGCTCGATCGCGCTCGGTCACAACGGCAACCTGGTCAACACGGCGCAGCTCGCCGAGATGGTCGCCGAACTCCCCAAGGACAACAACGGCCGGTCCACCCGGGTCGCGGCCACCAACGACACCGACCTGCTGACGGCCCTGCTGGCCGCCCAGGTCGACGAGGACGGCAAGCCGCTGACCATCGAGGAGGCCGCCCACGCGGTCCTCCCGAAGGTCAAGGGCGCCTTCTCGCTCGTCTTCATGGACGAGCACACGCTCTACGCCGCCCGTGACCCGCAGGGCATTCGCCCGCTGGTCCTCGGCCGCCTGGAGCGCGGCTGGGTGGTCGCCTCCGAGTCGGCCGCGCTCGACATCTGCGGCGCGAGTTTCGTGCGCGAGATCGAGCCCGGCGAGTTCGTCGCCATCGACGAGAACGGTCTTCGCACCTCCCGGTTCGCGGAAGCGAAGCCCAAGGGCTGTGTCTTCGAGTACGTGTACCTGGCCCGCCCGGACACCGACATCGCCGGCCGGAACGTGTACCTCTCCCGCGTGGAGATGGGCCGCCGCCTGGCCAAGGAGGCCCCGGTCGAGGCCGACCTGGTCATAGCGACCCCGGAGTCCGGAACCCCGGCCGCCATCGGCTACGCGGAGGCCTCCGGCATCCCCTTCGGCGCGGGTCTGGTGAAGAACGCGTACGTCGGCCGCACCTTCATCCAGCCCTCGCAGACCATCCGGCAGCTCGGCATCCGCCTGAAGTTGAACCCGCTCAAGGAAGTCATCAAGGGCAAGCGCCTGGTCGTCGTCGACGACTCGATCGTGCGCGGCAACACCCAGCGGGCCCTGGTGCGCATGCTGCGCGAGGCGGGCGCGGCCGAGGTCCACATCCGGATCTCCTCGCCGCCCGTGAAGTGGCCCTGTTTCTTCGGCATCGACTTCGCCACCCGGGCGGAGCTGATCGCCAACGGGATGACCATCGAGGAGATCGGCACCTCGCTCGGCGCCGACTCGCTGGCGTACATCTCCATCGACGGCATGATCGAGGCGACGGCGATCGCCAAGCCGAACCTGTGCCGTGCCTGCTTCGACGGCGAGTACCCGATGGAGCTGCCGGACCCCGAGCTGCTCGGCAAGCAGCTCCTGGAGACCGAACTGGCCGCGGGCCCCGCCGCCACGGCGGCCGCCGACGCGATCCGGCGCCCGTAACCCCCGCTGTTTCAAGCGGTACGACACGAAAGTTCTCAAGGACCATGTCTGAGACCACTGGTGCCAGCTACGCAGCGGCAGGCGTCGACATCGAGGCGGGCGACCGCGCCGTCGAGCTGATGAAGGAGTGGGTGAAGAAGACCCAGCGCCCCGAGGTCATGGGTGGCCTCGGCGGCTTCGCCGGGCTCTTCGACGCCTCCGCCCTCAAGCGCTTCGAGCGCCCCCTGCTCGCCTCCGCGACGGACGGCGTCGGCACGAAGGTCGACATCGCGCGCCGCCTCGGCGTCTACGACTCGATCGGCCACGACCTGGTCGCCATGGTCATGGACGACATCGTGGTGTGCGGTGCCGAGCCGCTGTTCATGACCGACTACATCTGTGTCGGCAAAGTTCACCCCGAGCGTGTCGCGGCCATCGTGAAGGGCATCGCGGAGGGCTGTGTGCTGGCCGGCTGCGCCCTGGTGGGCGGTGAGACGGCCGAACACCCCGGTCTGCTGGGCGAGGACGACTTCGACGTCGCCGGCGCCGGTACGGGCGTGGTGGAGGCCGACCGGCTGCTGGGCGCGGATCGCATCCGTAAGGGTGACACGGTGATCGCCATGGCGTCCTCCGGTCTTCACTCGAACGGATACTCCCTGGTCCGTCACGTCCTGCTGGACCGTGCCGGCCTGGCCCTGGAGGCGGAGGTCGCCGAGCTCGGCCGCACCCTCGGCGAGGAGCTGCTGGAGCCCACGAAGATCTACTCGCTGGACTGCCTGGCCCTCACCCGGACCACCGAAGTGCACGCCTTCAGCCACATCACGGGCGGCGGGCTCGCGGCCAACCTGGCCCGGGTGATCCCGGACGGGCTGCACGCGGTCGTCGACCGGTCCACCTGGGCCCCGGGCCCGATCTTCGACCTGGTCGGCAGGACCGGGAACGTGGAGCGCCTGGAGCTGGAGAAGACCCTGAACATGGGCGTCGGCATGATGGCGATCGTCCCGGAGGGGTCCACCGAGGTGGCCCTCACGACCCTGGCCGACCGCGGGGTCGACGCCTGGGTGGCCGGCGAGATCACCGACCGGGGCGAGCAGCCGACCGGCGCCGAGCTGGTCGGGGACTACGCGGGCTGACCCCCCGGGTCGCACGGACCTGCGGGTAGCACAGAACCCGGTCGGTGGGAGTACCACCGACCGGGCAGGTGCTCAGTACTGGGTCAAGCGCCGCGACGGTGCTGTGAGGAGCCTTGGTCCTCGTCCTCGTCGTCGTCCTCATAGAGGTCGGCGTAACGAGAATAAAGATCGTCATCGTCGTCCTCATCGTCCTCGAACGGCTCGCCGTTCGGCGGCTGGCTCGAAGTCGATGCGCCCAGTTCACTGGCCAGACGTGAAAGGTCAGTCCCACCGCTGTTGTACTTCAGCTGGCGGGCGACCTTCGTCTGCTTGGCCTTGGCCCGGCCGCGCCCCATGGCTCGACCCCCTCGGTGACGGGGCTCGACGGCCCCAGAGTCTGACACGCGTTCATGATCCGAAACGGACCCTCCGCAGAGAGGCCGGTCCGTAGGGCTTCCACGGTACCTGAGCCCGCGCCCATACGGTACGTCGCCCGCAGCACGCGCGTGTGCACAGGACCCTCGAGGTGCCCTGTCCTCGCTGGTCAGTGGCGATTTTAACCACTTATCGGGGTACGACCCGCCGGTGGAAGTGAGAGTTCTCTCTAAGTTCCCGCCGGCGGGTACCGCTCATACGTGCGATCGGACACCCGGTCGGGTTCCGGGCCCCACCATCAGCGGGTGGCGCGGGCGTCCGCCATCCGCTGCTCGGCGATCCGGTCCGCGGCGGCGGCCGGCGGAATGCCGTCCTCCTTCGCACGTGCGAAGATGGCGAGCGTGGTGTCGAAGATCTTCGCCGCCTTCGCCTTGCACCGGTCGAAGTCGAACCCGTGCAGCTCGTCGGCCACCTGGATGACCCCGCCCGCGTTCACCACGTAGTCGGGCGCGTAGAGGATCCCGCGGTCGGCGAGGTCCTTCTCCACACCCGGGTGGGCGAGCTGGTTGTTGGCGGCGCCGCAGACCACTGAGGCGGTCAGCGCCGGCACGGAGAGGTCGTTCAGGGCGCCACCGAGGGCGCAGGGGGCGTAGATGTCCAGGCCCTCGACACGGATGAGCGCCTCGGTGTCCGCGACGGCCGTGACGCGCCCCGGGTGCTGGTCGAGGGTCCGCTGGACGGCGTCGGCGCGCACATCGGTGATCACGACCTCCGCCCCCTCGTCCAGCAGGTGCCGGACCAGGTGGTGGCCCACCTTGCCGACGCCCGCGACACCGACCTTGCGGTCGCGCAGCGAGGGGTCGCCCCACAGGTGCTGGGCGGAGGCGCGCATGCCCTGGTAGACGCCGAAGGCGGTGAGCACGGAGGAGTCGCCGGCGCCGCCGTTCTCGGGGGAGCGGCCGGTGGTCCAGCGGCACTCACGGGCCACGACGTCCATGTCGGCGACATAGGTGCCGACGTCGCAAGCGGTGACGTAGCGACCGCCGAGCGAGGCGACCATGCGGCCGTAGGCGAGCAGCAGGTCCTCGGTCTTGTCGTGCTCCGGGTCGCCGATGATCACGGCCTTGCCGCCGCCGTGGTCCAGGCCGGCCATGGCGTTCTTGTACGACATGCCGCGCGCCAGGTTGAGGGCGTCGGCGACGGCCTCCGCCTCGGTGGCGTAGGGGTAGAAACGCGTACCGCCGAGGGCCGGGCCCAGGGCGGTGGAGTGGATGGCGATCACGGCCTTGAGGCCGGTTGCGCGGTCCTGGCAGAGCACGACCTGCTCGTGGCCGCCCTGGTCCGAGTGGAACAGGGTGTGCAGGACCTCAGCAGGTGCGCCGGTTACGTCGGTCACTGTGGTGACTCCTGTGTAAAGAGCGGCGGGTGGGGCTCAGCGCCCGTGCGGGTGGCGGGTGCTGTGGCATGAGCGTAGAGCCTCGGCCCAGCAGCCATCCGCGCAGTGTTCAGGATCACTCTCCCGTGCCGTACTTGCACGCATGACCGTGGGACGATTTGCAGTGGTTTCGAGCCGGGTCCGATGGGGAGGGAGCAGGCGTGCCCAAGGTGTCCTCCGTGGTCGTGCCGTACGCCGCGTACCTGCGCGTGTACGAGCCGCTGGCCGCCTTCCCGGAGCCTGAGCGCACGCACTGGGCGCGCTACGCCCGGCGTCCTGAGCGCCCCACCTACCAGGACGAACTGCGGCGCTCGCTGGCCGACTTGCTGCCCACGCCGCCGATCCCGGTGCCGGTGCACGAGAGCGGAGACGCGTTCGTGCTGGAGGCCGACGGGGTGGTCTGCGTCTGCCCGTGGCGGACCCGGCTGCGCGGCTGGCAGGCGCTGCAGGAGCTGCCCGAGGAGCTGCCCGGGCCCGTCCTGGAGGCGGTGCTGCCGGAGGTGGTCCGGCGCCAGGCGACCCAGGACCACGAGCGCTGGCTCGCCCGCAACCCGGACGCCCGCCCCTGGATCCGCACGGCGACCTGGCAGGTCCCGGTGAACTGGTTCGTCCTGGTGTCCGACGAGGAGCGTCGGTACGAGAAGGGGACCGCCGAGGTGCCCCCGATGCTGCGCTACCGCACCCCGATGGTCCAGGCCAGGCGCCGGGTGGCCCGGGCGCTGCGCACGCTGAAGGACGCCATGGAGGAGGGGCCGCTGATCGACGGCCTGGTGGACATCGGCCGCTGGCTGGAGGAGTTCCACCCGCGCTCGCTGGTGGAGCTGGACTACGGCGGCCTGGTGCACACGGTGCCCGCCGGCGACCTGGAGGGCGACCACTCGGCGGCGGACGTGGCCGAGGGCATCGAGGCGCTGCGCCGGGGCGACGGGGCGGCCGCGGGGGCGGCCTACGCGCGCCTGGTGGAGCGGTGGCGCGCGGTGCGGGACCGTCGCTCCGCGAACTGAGTGACGCACGTCACGGTCGAAATATCCTCGAACGACGTACCGTCTACGGAACTTAGACCACCTGACGGGATGTTGGTCCCGATCCGGGCTTTTGCCTCAAGGGTGATGGACGGCACTTACGCGGCCCTTGCGCCTCTTGCCGCCCCTCGTGCCAAAATAGGACAAGGAGCCCGGGGAGGGCTCCGTTCGCCCAACTATGCTCCAACAAAGGCGAAATCTCAGCATTGCACGCTTTGGGGGGTCTGGTGCCTCCTGATCGCCACTGTGACTGATCGTCACAGTGGCGTGACTGTCCGCTATGGCATGGTCCATCGGCTTCCGTCGCTGATGAACACCTGGGAGGGCAATTCCATCGGTTTGGCCGACGCGGCTGGACAGATGGTGTAGTTGTAGTGCCGAGGACAAGCCGTTCGTCCTATAACCGACTCGACTCGCGTCCGCCATTTCGGGCAACGCGGGTCAAGGTGCAGAATTTAGAGGAAAGAACCGAGAAGGTTCGGTTCTCCCGAGGAGGCCGCTCATGACCGCTCGCACCCCTGATGCCGAGCCGCTGCTGACCCCGGCTGAGGTCGCCACCATGTTCCGTGTCGACCCCAAGACGGTCACGCGGTGGGCGAAGGCCGGCAAGCTCACGTCCATCCGTACGCTCGGCGGGCACCGCCGCTACCGCGAGGCCGAAGTCCGCGCACTGCTCGCGGGCATCCCGCAGCAGCGCAGCGAGGCCTGAACAACTGAATACCGGGCAAACCGACTGGTCCCCCAACTGGTCGACGTGCCCGAAACCCTAGCTCCGAGCGACGCGGGACCTGCCCCAACAGGGCCCACGCCCAAGCCGAAGAGAACGTTGTAGGCAGCGACACAGGGTGCGTCGTAGATCGCGCTGGACTCCGCCGGGTCCAGCGCGATCTTTTTTGTGCGCTGCGCACGGGTGGACCGGCGTGGCTGTGAGCGGCCTTGTCGGAGTCTGGGGAGGGGTGTCGGAACCGCTGTGAAGGACCCCTCCGGTCGGTGCAATTGCACATATTAAATTGACCAGTTGTAGGAGGGTGGTAAGTACCGCCGTTTCAAAAACTCATGCGGTGACACCCGTCACACGGCTCAGCGCTTGTTGTCCTCGGTCCGGGTGCGGTAGTGGAACCGGTCGCTCCGCCGCACCGCACCACCGTGCCACGTATGCGCGGGGGTTGGGAGTCGGCGCTCCGTGCGGGGCGTGTGAAGTCACGCGCTGCGGGGGCTCTCCTCCTCCAGGCCCTCCAGGCCCTCCAAGGTCTCCAAGCCCTCCAGGTTCCCGTCGGCCGGGCCGTCCGCGTCGGCCTCGTCGGTCCCGTCCTGGGCCGGCGGGGCCGCGTCCATGGCCAGCCGGAGCAGGCGGTGGCAGATCGGGCAGTGGCGGGTGAGGTGCCCGTACGACGAGGCGGCCGACAGGTGTGCCCTCAGCAGCGCCCGCGTCTCGTGCCTGGCCGATGCCGCCATACGCCACCTCCAGGGGCCGCACAGGGAAACGGGGCCCTGGTCCCTGGGTACCGGCGGACGGTGGCGGCGTCAAGGGCGCCGGAGGGCGTCCGGGCCCTCGGCGGCAACAGCAGAAGGGCCCCCTCGCGGGGGCCCTTCTCTCTGTGCGGTCCTGACGGGATTTGAACCCGCGGCCTCCACCTTGACAGGGTGGCGAGCACTCCAAACTGCTCCACAGGACCAGGTTTCGCTTCGCTCCGCTACCGCGTTGCGCTGCGAAAAGAGACTGTACAGGAGGCGGGCCGCCTGGTCGAACTCACCCCCTGTGCGCGTGCGGTCACGGTGCGGCGGCGTCGATCGCCTTCACGATCCGCTTGTCGGAGACCGGGTACGCCGTGCCCAGCGCGTGGGCGAAGTAGCTGACCCGCAGCTCCTCGATCATCCAGCGGATGTCCAGGACCGCGGCGGGCACCGGCCGGCCCTGGGGCAGCTGCTCCAGCAGCCAGGCGTACTCGTCCTGCATCTCGTGGACCTTCTCCATGCGGGTGGTGTCCCGCTGGACGCCCGTCGGCATCTGCTGCAGGCGCCGGTCGGCGGCCACCAGATAGCGCATCAGGTCCGGCAGTCGCCGTATGCCCGCCCACGTCACGAAGCCGGGCTTCACCAGGGCGTCGAGCTGCTTGCGGACGTCCGTCAGGTTCGCCAGCAGCGTGGGGCTGCGCACGGCCTTCAGGCGGCGTTCACAGGCCTGCCAGGCCGCGAGGACCTGCTGCACCTGATCGACCGCGCGCACGGTCGTGTCCACGATGTCCGCGCGCACCTTGTCGTAGAGCTTGCGGTACGACTCCTCGTCCCACACCGGGCCGCCGAAGCCCTCGATCAGCCGGTCGGCCGCTGCCATGGCGCAGTCGTCGAACAGGGCCTGCACGGAGCCGTGCGGGTTCGCGGAGAGCGCCAGCTTCTGGGCGTTGGTCAGCTTTTCGGAAGCGAACTTCGCGGGGTTGACCGGGATGTTGCGCAGGATCAGCCGGCGGGTGCCCTTCCACATCGCCTCGGCCTGTTCCGCCTCGGTGTCGAAGAGACGGACCGACACGGTGTCGCCGTCGTCCACCAGCGCCGGGTACGCCTTCACCGGCTGTCCGGCCCGGCGCGTCTCGAAGACCGGGGTGAGCGTGCCGATCGTCCAGTCCGTCAGGCCGGTGCGCTCCAGGGACTCGCCGCCCGAGCGGGAGGCGGTCGCCGCCGCGGCCTGGGAGAGCGCCTGGCGGGCCTTCGGCTTCAGCCGCAGCCGCAGCGCCTCCAGGTCCTTGTCCTCGGCGAGTGTCCGGCGCCGCTCGTCGACGATCCGGAAGGTGATCTTCAGGTGGTCCGGCACCTTCGCCCAGTCGAAGTCGTCCGCCTCGAAGGGCACCCCGACCATCCGCTTCAGCTCGCGCGCCATCGTCACCGTCAGCGGTTCCTGCAGGGGCACCGCCCGTTCCAGGAACGCCTTCGCGTAGTTCGGCGCGGGCACGTAGTGGCGGCGGACCGGCTTGGGCAGGGAGCGGATCAGCTCCGTGACCACCTCCTCGCGCAGGCCCGGAATCTGCCAGTCGAAACCCTCGTCGGTGACCTGGTTGAGCACCTGGAGCGGGACGTGGACGGTCACGCCGTCCGCGTCCGCGCCGGGCTCGAACTGGTACGTCACCCGGAACGTGAGCTGTCCCTGCCGCCAGCTGTCCGGGTAGTCCGCCTTGGTGACCGCCCCGGCCGACTCCCGGACGAGCATCTCCCGCTCGAAGTCCAGGAAGTCCGGCTGCTCGTGCCGCTTCCGCTTCCACCAGGAGTCGAAGTGGGCGCCCGAGACGACGTGTTCGGGCACCCGCTGCTCGTAGAAGTCGAACAGCGTCTCGTCGTCCACGACGATGTCCCGGCGCCGCGCCCGGTGCTCCAGCTCCTCGACCTCGCTGAGGAGCCTGCGGTTGTCGGCGAAGAACTTGTGGTGCGTGCGCCAGTCGCCCTCGACCAGCGCGTTGCGGATGAACAGCTCGCGGGAGACCTCGGGGTCGATCCGGCCGTAGTTCACCTTCCGCTGCGCGACGATGGGGACGCCGTACAGCGTCACCTTCTCGTACGCCATCACGGCGGCCTGGTCCTTCTCCCAGTGCGGTTCGCTGTACGTCCGCTTCAGGAGGTGGCCGGCGAGCGGCTCGACCCACTCGGGCTCGATCTTCGCGTTGACCCGGGCCCACAGCCGGCTGGTCTCCACCAGCTCGGCCGACATCACGAACCTCGGCTGCTTGCGGAACAGCGCAGAACCGGGGAAGACCGCGAACTTGGCGTTGCGGGCGCCCAGGTACTCGTTCTTGTTGCCGTCCTTCACGTCCTTCATCCCGATGTGGGAGAGGAGGCCGGCCAGGAGGGAGACGTGCACCCGGTCGGCGGGTGCGTCCCCGCCCGCCGCGGGCTCCTCCAGGTGCATGCCCATCTGCTTGGCGACCGTGCGCAGCTGGGAGTAGATGTCCTGCCACTCGCGGATGCGCAGGAAGTTCAGGTACTCCTGCTTGCACATCCGCCGGAAGGAGCTGGAGCCCCGCTCCTTCTGCTGCTCGCGGACGTACCGCCACAGGTTCAGGTAGGCCAGGAAGTCGCTGGTCTCGTCCTTGAAGCGGGCGTGCTGCTGGTCCGCCTGGGCCTGCTTGTCGGCCGGCCGCTCGCGCGGGTCCTGGATGGACAGCGCGGCCGCGATGACCATCACCTCGCGGACGCAGCCGTTCTTGTCGGCCTCCAGCACCATGCGGGCCAGCCGCGGGTCGACGGGTAGCTGGGCCAGCTTGCGGCCGGTGTCCGTGAGGCGCTTGCGCGGGTCCTTCTGCGCCGGGTCGAGCGCGCCCAGCTCCTGCAGCAGCTGTACGCCGTCGCGGATGTTGCGGTGGTCCGGCGGATCGATGAAGGGGAACTTCTCGATGTCGCCGAGGCCGGCGGCGGTCATCTGGAGGATGACGGAGGCGAGGTTCGTCCGCAGGATCTCGGCGTCCGTGAACTCCGGCCGGGCGAGGAAGTCGTCCTCGCTGTACAGCCGGACGCAGATGCCGTCGGACGTCCGGCCGCAGCGGCCCTTGCGCTGGTTGGCGCTGGCCTGGGAGACCGGCTCGATGGGCAGCCGCTGCACCTTGGTGCGGTGGCTGTACCGGCTGATCCGGGCGAAGCCGGGGTCGATGACGTACTTGATGCCCGGGACGGTCAGCGAGGTCTCGGCGACGTTGGTCGCCAGAACGATCCTGCGCCCGGTGTGCTGCTGGAAGACCCGGTGCTGCTCGGCGTGCGACAACCGGGCGTACAGCGGCAGGATCTCCGTGAACCGGTATTGCTTCTTGGTGAGGGCGTCGGCCGTGTCGCGGATCTCCCGCTCACCGGAGAGGAAGACGAGGATGTCGCCCTTGCCCTCCGCCATCAGCTCCTCGACGGCGTCGGTGATCGCGGTGATCTGGTCGCGGTCGGCGTCGTCCGAGTCCTCTTCCAGCAGCGGGCGGTAGCGCACCTCCACCGGATACGTCCGCCCGCTCACCTCGACGATCGGGGCGTCCCCGAAGTGCCGCGAGAAACGCTCGGGGTCGATCGTCGCCGAGGTGATGACGACCTTGAGGTCCGGGCGCTTGGGCAGCAGCTGGGCCAGGTACCCGAGCAGGAAGTCGATGTTGAGGGACCGCTCGTGGGCCTCGTCGATGATGATCGTGTCGTAGGCGCGCAGCTCGCGGTCGGTCTGGATCTCGGCGAGCAGGATGCCGTCCGTCATCAGCTTGACGAAGGTGGCGTCCGGGTTCACCTGGTCGGTGAAGCGCACCTTCCAGCCGACGGCCTCGCCGAGCGGGGTGTCCAGCTCCTCGGCCACGCGCTCGGCGACGGTGCGCGCGGCGATCCGGCGGGGCTGGGTGTGCCCGATCATGCCCCGGACCCCGCGCCCGAGCTCGAGACAGATCTTCGGGATCTGCGTGGTCTTGCCGGAGCCGGTCTCACCGGCCACGATCACGACCTGGTGATCGCGGATGGCGGCCGCGATCTCGTCCTTCTTCTGGCTGACGGGCAGCTGCTCCGGGTAGCCGACGGCGGGCACACGGGAGCGCCGCGCCTCCATGCGGGCCTCGGCCTTGGCGACCTCGGCCTCGATCTCGGCGAGGACGGTGGCGCGGGCCTCCGGCTTACGGATCTTGCGCGCGCCCTCGAGCCGCCGGCCGAGCCGGTGCGCTTCGCGCAGCGACAACTCGGTCAGACGGGTGGCGAGGGTGCCGAGGGCGGGGGCTGGGTGCGTAGACATACGCGTCCCAGGATCTCACCTCGGGGAAATCACTGGCGAACCATTTGCCGCGCGGCCGTGACGTGGCCGTTCCGCCGGGGGCCCGCTTGGCCCTACGGGGCGCGCTGGGCGGGCGGCGCCGAGGGGGCCGGTTCCTTGTACCGCCCGGCCGCCCCCTCCCCGAGGGCGATCGAGCGCGCGGTGTTGGAAACGGCCTTGATGCCCAGGTAGGCGGTGGTCATGCCGCTCACCGCGGTGAAGGCGGCGGTCAGCACGCCGACGATCACGGCCTTGTCGCCGCCGAGCCGCCACACGCCGAAGATCGCGACCGCGGCGATGGCGAGATTGCTGATGACGACCGCCATCAGCCCGTACCGCGCCCGGTACTTCTCCAGGTCGATGTCCCCGGCGGCCCTGGTCCGGTCCTGGCCCATGCGCTTCCCCGTCCCCCGATAGAACACGCTTGATCCGCCCGAACGTAGCGCCGCCCGCCCCGGCTGCCAAGCGGCCGCCCCGCCCGCACGACGAAGGCCCCGTCCACAGGGACGGGGCCTTCGAGGTTGTGGCTGGGGCCGGGGTCGAACCGGCGACCTATCGCTTTTCAGGCGATCGCTCGTACCAACTGAGCTACCCAGCCACGAGGCTTCCGGGGAAACCTCAGCGGTCCTGACGGGATTTGAACCCGCGGCCTCCACCTTGACAGGGTGGCGAGCACTCCAAACTGCTCCACAGGACCAAGCTTGTGTGCAACAGTGTCGCACACGATCTTGCGTGCCCCCAACGGGATTCGAACCCGTGCTACCGCCTTGAAAGGGCGGCGTCCTAGGCCGCTAGACGATGAGGGCTATCGGCCCGCCTGCGCGCTTCTCAGCGCGTCGGGGACGTGAGAAGCATATGGGATGGCGGGGAGGATCGCCAAAACGGTTTACGGGGACGCCTTCGACGAGGGCGAGGAGGTCGCCGGGGCGGGGGTGGCGCCGGGCAGGTTCTCCTCCGGCAGGTGGCGGCTGACCTCCGCCGTCGTCAGGCCCAGACCACCGAGCTGGATCGCGTCCCAGGCCTGGAGGCGGCGGGTGTCGCGGTCGAAGTAGAGGATCGAGGCCTCGATGGGCGCGGGGTACCCGCGCTCCACCGCGCGCAGGCCGCTGCCGCCGGTCGAGCCCTCCATGCGCAGCCGGGTGCCGTACTTCAGCACCTCGGTGTCCTCGTGGTGCAGGTGCCCGCACAGCACCAGGGGCACCTCGCCGTCCGTCTCCCGCGCGGCCACGGGCTCGTGGGCGATCGCCACGTCCACCGGTGCGCCGGCCGCCCGCTGGTCGCGCAGGGCCGAGGCCAGGCGGTCGCCCGCCAGCCGCTCGGCCGCGTCCCCGCCGGTGGCCTGGGAGCGGTCGGGGGTGAACTGGGGGTCGCCGATGCCCGCGAAGCGCAGGCCGCCGACCGTGCGCGCCCGGCCGTCGTCCAGGACGTGCACGTTCTTCATGCGCCGCAGGTAGCGCTGGGTGATCAGCGAGTCGTGGTTGCCGCGGACCCAGACGTACGGCGCGCCCAGGTCCGCGATCGGGTCCAGGAAGCCGTTCTCGGCCGCCGTGCCGTGGTCCATCGTGTCGCCCGAGTCGACGATCACGTCCACCTTGTACTGCCGCACCAGCGAGGCGATGATCTTCCAGCTCGCCGGGTTGAGGTGGATGTCGGAGACGTGCAGGACCCGCAGGGTGGAGGGGTCCGGCTGGTAGGCCGGGAGCGTGGAGGTGACGTCGTAGAGCTTGGTCACGTTCGTCACCAGGCGGGCCAGTTCCCTCTGGTACACGTCGAACTCGGTGACGATGCTGCGCGCGTTGCCGACCACGGACGGCGCGGAGGACAGCAGGCCGGAGAACCTGGGTTCGAGCACCGACTTGGGGTTCCAGGTGGCGTACGCGGTCGCGCCCGAGGCGGCGAGCAGGGCGAGGGCCAGGCCGCCGGCCGTGAGGGCGGGGCGCGGGCGGCGGTAGACGGCCAGGCCGAGGGCGCCCGCCCCGGTGACCACGGCGACCGAGGAGCGCACGGCCAGGTCGAGGGTGCCGTGCTCGACGTCCCGGGCCACTTCGTCCTGGAGCCCGGAGAGCCGTTCGGGGTGGTCGACGAGGGCCGCGGAGCGCAGCGGGTCGAGCTGGTCGACGTTGACGTCCAGGCGGACCGGGGCGACGTGGCTGTCCAGGGTCAGCGCGCCGAGCGGGGAGACGTTGATCTTCGTGCCGCCGGTGAGGGACGGGCGCAGCGCCATGGTCGTGTTCATGGGGCCGACGGGTGCCCGTACGTCGCCCACGACGAGCAGGCCCAGCCAGGCGCCCACGAGGACCACCGCGGCCAGGCCGAGGGCGTGCAGCCACGGCCGGGGGCGGTCCGCGAGTTCCAGGGCGGGCAGTGGGTGGTCGGATGGGCGGGTGCGACGGGAAGTCCGGTTCAGCATGCGGTCCAGGGCTGCGACGGGGACGCGGGCCATTGGGGCCGTATGCCCGGACACCGGTGCCGGTATGCGACGGCGACGCACTCTCGCTCCGCGCCCGCGTACCGGAGAATGACGGTGTGCTGGAGATGACGCGCGAGGAGTTCGAGGAACTGGTCGCCGAGGCGCTCGACCGGATCCCGCCGGAGCTGACGCGGCTGATGGACAACGTCGCGGTGTTCGTCGAGGACGAACCGTCCGCGGACGATCCCGAGCTGCTCGGGCTGTACGAGGGGACCCCGCTGACCGAGCGGGGCGAGTGGTACGCGGGGGTGCTGCCGGACCGGATCACCGTGTACCGGGGCCCGACGCTGCGGATGTGCGCGTCCCGGGCGGACGTGGTGGCCGAGGTCGAGGTCACCGTGGTGCACGAGATCGCCCACCACTTCGGGATCGACGACGCCCGGCTGCACGCGCTCGGGTACGGGTGACCGTTTCGGGGGCCGGTTCGAACGCGGCGCGTGTCCTCTTGCGGGCGACGGGAGTTGGGGAGGTTGACTCCCTTTCTTTCCGCGGAGGTGGCCGCCGTGCGCCCCTTGTACGTACCCGTCCGTCTGGCCGTCGTGATGCTGGCCGTCACGACCGCCGCCGGCTGTGTGAGCGTGGGTGACGACGCGGGCCGGGCCAGGCCCGCGCACTCGGCGGGGCAGCGCGGCGGTGAGGCGCCGGACGATGGTCCGGGAGGCGGCGGCGGGGGCCCCGGGTACGACGGCCGGGCCGCCGACGGCAAGCACGGGCACCGCGGCAAGGCGAAGCGGGGCGAGTCGGCGTCGGTGTCGGCCACGCCGTCCGGCGCGGACAGCGCGTCCGCGGCGCCGCCGAAGCCGGGCCGGCCGGGAGGCAGCGCGGCCCCCGGGGATCCGGCGCCGACCAAGGACCAGCCGACGCCCCCGGCGACCTCCGCTCCGCCGGAGCCCCCGGCGACCACCCCGCCGGCGCCTCCCACCGACCAGCCGTCGGCCGAGCCGTCGGCCTCGGCGCACGAGGACCCGGAGCCGCAGCTGGTGCAGCGGGAGCCGGCGCCGCGGGCGGGGGTGCCGGTGTAGGGAGTGACGAGGGTCTCCATGGAGCGGTTTGCCTTCGGGGGGCAGGGGTGCGTATGGTGGTAGATCGTTTGATCCCATTTGCCCGGCGCCACTGCAGAGCGCGCCGTGTGGCGCGTACTCTCCTTTGCCGTGGCGGACCGCATTGAGGCGGTCGTAGAGCGAATCACGGAGTTGACGGGCGCGTGCCGAAGAGACTCCGGAAGGTTTCGCATTCGCATGTCCGTGTCCAGTTTTGATCACATCGTCGTGTCCGAGAACGAGAACGAGCTCGACGACGTGACCACCGAGGTCATCGAGACCACTGACACCCCCCAGACCACCGACACCCCTGAGATCACCTTCGCCGACCTCGGGCTCCCCGAGGGCGTCGTGCGCAAGCTCGCGCAGAACGGTGTGACCACCCCCTTCCCGATCCAGGCCGCGACCATCCCGGACGCCCTGCTCGGCAAGGACATCCTCGGCCGTGGCCGCACCGGCTCCGGCAAGACCCTCTCCTTCGGTCTGCCCACCCTGGCCACGCTGGCCGGCGGCCGCACCCAGAAGCACAAGCCCCGCGCCGTCATCCTGACCCCGACGCGCGAGCTGGCCATGCAGGTGGCCGACGCCCTCCAGCCGTACGGCGACGTCCTCGGCCTGAAGATGAAGGTCGTCTGCGGCGGTACGTCGATGGGCAACCAGATCTACGCCCTGGAGCGCGGCGTCGACGTCCTCGTCGCCACCCCGGGCCGGCTGCGCGACATCATCAACCGCGGCGCCTGTTCCCTGGAGGACGTGCAGATCGCCGTCCTCGACGAGGCCGACCAGATGTCCGACCTGGGCTTCCTGCCCGAGGTCACCGAGCTGCTCGACCAGGTCCCGGCCGGCGGCCAGCGCATGCTGTTCTCGGCCACCATGGAGAACGAGATCTCCACGCTGGTCAAGCGCTACCTGAACAGCCCGGTCACCCACGAGGTCGACAGCGCCCAGGGCAACGTCACGACGATGTCCCACCACATCCTCATCGTGAAGCCCAAGGACAAGGCCCCGGTCACCGCCGCGATCGCCTCCCGCAAGGGCCGCACGATCATCTTCGTCCGCACCCAGCTGGGCGCCGACCGGATCGCCGAGCAGCTGCGTGACGCCGGTGTGAAGGCCGACGCGCTGCACGGCGGCATGACCCAGGGCGCCCGCACCCGGACGCTGGCCGACTTCAAGGACGGTTACGTCAACGCGCTCGTCGCCACCGACGTCGCCGCGCGCGGCATCCACGTCGACGGCATCGACCTGGTGCTGAACGTCGACCCGGCCGGCGACCACAAGGACTACCTGCACCGCGCGGGCCGCACCGCGCGTGCCGGCCGCACCGGTACGGTCGTCTCGCTGTCCCTGCCGCACCAGCGGCGCCAGATCTTCCGCCTGATGGAGGACGCGGGCGTCGACGCCGCGCGCCACATCATCCAGGGCGGTGCGGCCTTCGACCCGGAGGTCGCCGACATCACCGGTGCCCGGTCCATGACCGAGGTCCAGGCCGAGTCAGCGGGCAACGCCGCCCAGCAGGCCGAGCGCGAGGTCGCCGACCTCACCAAGCAGCTGGAGCGGGCCCAGCGCCGCGCCGCCGAGCTGCGCGACGAGGCCGACCGGCTGGTCGCCCGGGTCGCCCGCGAGCGCGGCGAGGACCCGGAGACCGCGGTGGCCGAGGCCCAGGCGGCCGCGGCCCAGGCCGTGACCGAGCCGGCCGTGGCCGAGGCGCCGGCCCAGCGCGAGACCGAGCGCGACGAGCGCCCGGCGGCTTCGGCGCCGTACGAGCGCCGGGAGCGCCGCTCCTTCGACCGCGACCGCGGTGACCGTGGTTTCGAGCGTCGTGACGACCGTGGTGACCGCGGTGGTGACCGTGGTGGGCGTTCCTTCGAGCGCCGCGACGAGCGCCGTCCGTTCGACCGCGACCGCGGTGACCGGGGTTTCGAGCGTCGTGACGACCGTGGTGACCGCGGTGGTGACCGTGGTGGGCGTTCCTTCGAGCGCCGCGACGAGCGCCGTCCGTTCGACCGCGACCGCGGCGACCGGGGTTTCGAGCGCCGTGACGACCGCGGTGGCCGTGGCTTCGAGCGTCGCGACGACCGGGGTGGCCGTGGTTTCGAGCGTCGCGACGACCGGGGTGACCGGGGCGGCGACCGTGGTGGTGACCGTGGCGGCCGCTCCTTCGAGCGCCGCGACGAGCGGGGCGGCTTCCGCCGCGACGACCGCGGTGGCCACCGGGGCAGCGACCGTCCGTTCAACCGCGACCGTCGCGACGACCGTCCGGGTTTCCGCTCCGCCGGTCACGACCGCCCCTACGGCCGTCGTGACGACCACCGCGGCACCGGCACCGGCTCCGGCTCCTCCGGCTCCTTCGGCCGCCGCGACGACAAGCCGCGCTGGAAGCGCAACGGCTGACACAGGGTGACCGGCTGACCGCCGGTCCCCGCGAACAACGGCTGCGGGCCCCGGATCTCTCCGGGGCCCGTAGCCGTTTCAGCGGGTGGAGAGCGGCGGGCGGATGGCGTGCCGGGTGCGTTGCAACCGCAGCGCGAGCTGCACCTCGAGGGCGCGCATCGGCTCCTGCCAGGTGTCTCCGAGGAGTTCGGTGATCCGTTCCAGCCGCCGGGAGACGGTGTTGGGGTGGACGTGCAGGGCCTCGGCGGCCCGGCGCGGGCTGCCACCGGAGGCGAAGTACGCCTCCAGGGTGCGGACCAGCCCGGTGCAGTGCTGGTCGTCGTAGACGAGCACCGGGCCGATCGTGGTCTGCACGAAGGCCGTGATGTCGGGGCTGTCCGCCAGCAGCAGGCCGAGGAAGCCCAGTTCCTGCGCCGAGGCGCTGCCGCCGTCGGCGCCGAGCGCGGTGAGCGCCTCCAGGCACCGCCTGGCCTCCTGGTAGGTGCCGTGGACCAGGCCGGGGTGCGCGACCGGCCCGGCCGAACCGACCGTCACCCGGCGCCCGGTCACCGTGGACAGCTCGGCGGTGACCGCCCGCCCCGCGGCCCCCGAGTCGGTGCCCGGCACGAGCAGGACGAGGCAGTCGTCGACGATGGTCTGCAGGCCCGCCATGCGGTGGGCGTACGACGACGCCCAGACCAGCGCGCGGCCGCTCGCCCCGCCGTCCGGCCGGGCGATGAGCACGACGTGCGGGTCCTCCAGCGCGACGCCGAGCCGCCGGGCGTGCACCGCGAGCTGCTCGGGCGCGCGCGGCGAGTCGACGATCAGGTCCTGGAGCAGCCGGCTGCGGCCCCCGTCGGGGGAGGTCTCGGCGCCGGCCTGCATGCGCAGCAGTACCGCGATGGACTGGGCCGTGGCGCGCAGCAGCCGCAGCTGGTGCTCGATGGCGGGGCCGCGCGGGGCCAGGATCAGCGTGCCGAGCACCTCGCGGCCGGCGACGGCCGGGCAGAGCCACAGGCCGTCACCGGAGCGGATGGGGGCGAGTTCGGTGTGGGCGTCCAGGGTCCGCTGGAACAGTTCCGCCTCGTCCACGCCGGGGAAGCCGTCGGTGACGGCCAGGGTCCGGCCGGTGGCGTCCCGCACCATCAGGGCGCCGCCCAGTTCGGCGGCGGCGCGGGCGGCCACCTCGCCGAGCCCGCGGCCGCTGAGCACCATGTCGATGAGCCGGGTGTGCACGCCGCTGACCAGGCGCTCGGCGGTGGAGGAGTCCAGCGCCCGGGACACGTCGAGTTCCAGTTCGCTCAGCTCGGACTGGGTCTGGGCGAGCAGCCGGGCCTTCTTGATGGCCAGGGAGGCCAGGTCGCCGAGCGAGGACATCAGGGTGATCTCGTCGGGCGTGAGGTGGCGGACCGAGCGGTCGGCGCCGTAGAGGGCGCCGAAGGTGTCGCCGCCCTCCTTCAGGGGCACCGCCATCAGGCCGTGCAACCCCTCGGCCGCGACCACGTCGTCGGTGGCCGCCGAGTGCGGGAAGCGGTCGTCACCGAGGTAGTCGGCGGTCCAGAAGGGGCCGGAGCGGTCGGCGGCCGCGTTGCCGACCCCGCCCTGGGCCGGGACCACGAAGCCCGGGGTCAGGGTGGAGGCGTGGCCGTCGGAGATGCGCACGTAGGAGCGGCCGTCGGCGGCGTCCCTGAGGGCGATCCACGACATGTCGAAGTTCAGCAGCAGCCGGGCCCGGCGGGTGATCACCTGGAGCAGCGCGTCCACGTCGTACGGGAGGGTCAGTTCCCGTGCGGTGTCCACGAGCGCGGCGAGGGCGGCCTCGCGCTGCTGTCGGCGGGCGAACAGGCCGTGGATGTCGCGGGCGAGGGTGCGGGCGCGGTCGAGGAGGGCCAGGGACTCCGCCGGCACGGGTTCGCCGGAGCCGGCGCCCGGGGGTGGTTCGAAGCGGTCGGGTGGAGCCTCGCTCGCGAGCAGTTCGAGAAGTCTGACCAGTTCGTCCTGCACGAAGTCGTCCGTGTGCCGCACCGACCTCACCCCCAGTTGGATCTGCGGCGCCTGCGGCGCGTGGCTCTGCCGAGCTTTCGTGAACCTAGATTGCGTGCACGACGGGCGTCAACGATGGCTGGAACCAGTAGCCTTGAGCCGACCTTTGGCCGGATCCGCACACCCGGGTCCGCCCCGAGGTGACCGGAGCACCGCCCGCCCCGTCCGCAGCGGTTACCGCTGCACATTCCTCCGTGCCGTCCGGTCACCCGACAATAAGCCCTGACAGCGCGTCGGGCAGGTCCGGTCGCGCGGTCGTGGGATGTCCGCCGGGGGGACGGGGAAACATGTCGGGAACGCAGAGTTATGTACGGTCGCTGGAGCGCAGTCGTCTGTCGCTGACACGCCCGGACAGGCCGGCCGAGTTCGATCTGATGGGCTTGCGCTGGGATCTTCTTGACGAAGTGTTTGCCCCGGTCTTCTCGCCGTCGACCGCCGTGGCGCTCGATCTGCTCGGGCTCGCGGACGCCGCGCCGGGTGACTGGTCGGGTTCGTTCCTGGAGATCGGCTGCGGGACCGGGGTCATCGCGGTACGGGGCGCGCTCGCCGGGTGCGAGCGGGTGGTGGCCGCCGACGTGAACCCCCGGGCGGTCGAGAACGCGGCGCTCAACGCCGTGCGGCACGGGGTGGCGGACCGGGTGCGGGCGGTGCGGAGCGATCTGTTCTCCGCACTTCAGCAGGAACGTTTCGACAAGGTCTTCTGGAGCTCCAACTACGTCCGCGCGCCCGAGGACTACACCTACCGGTGCATGCACGAACGCGCCTACGTGGACCCGGGCTACCGCGCCCACCGGCGGTACCTCGCCGAGGCGCCGCGGCTGCTCGCCCCGGGCGGCCGGGTCCTGCTGCACTTCAGCAGCCGCGGTGACCTGGACGAGCTGTACGGGATCGCCCGGGAGTACGGGCGGGAGCTGCGCGTGGTGCGGTCCGTGGAGCTGGTCGAGGGGGAGTACGGCGACGACGTCGTCGAACACCTGCTGCTGGAGGTTCTCGCGGGCGGCGGCGCCCACGACTGACCGGTGGGTGCCGGTCTCGGGGCGCCGCGGGTGGTGGCCCGGTCAGGGCCCCGGGGCGGCGGGCACGACCGGCCCGCCGCCGTTCGTCAGGCAGTTGGACGCGGGCACGCGGGGCGGTGAGGTCCGGCCGGCGGGGTCCGCAGACGGGGGAGCGTGGTGGCGTGGTGACCCATTCGTGGCGGGATGCCTTTCGCAGTGAGCTGACGGCGGTGGCCGGCGGGGACGGCCGGGTCGTCTGCCTGGAGACGCTGCCCCGCGCCAAGGACCATCCGTTCGAGGCGGCCCATCCGGACCGCTTCTTCTCGCTGCCCAACGTGGGTTCGGTGCTGACGCAGATGGCGACGGGGCTGGGCGCGGCCGGGTTCAGGCCGTTCGTGGTGCTCACGGCGGGCGCAGGGGAGGGCCGGCCGGTGGCGCCGCCGGTGTGGTGGCGGGACTGCCTGGAGGCGGGCGCGACGGTGGTGGTGCCGCCCGAGGCCTTCCCGGACGGCTACGACGAGGTGCGGCGGATGCCCGGGGTGCCGCTCGCGGTGCCGTGCGGCGAGGCGGAGATCCGGGCGGTGGTGCGGCAGGCCGCCCGGTCCCGGCGGCCGCACTGCCTGGTGCTCGGCGAGGGGCCGGGGACGGTCCGGGCCGCCTACGGGGAGGGCGAAGTGCCGCTGGTGTCCTGGGAGCTGACCGGCACGGCGGCCGGCGACACCCGGCTGATCTCCGTGGGCGGGGCCGGTACGCGGCTGGCCCTGGCGGCGCGGGCGGCGGCGCCCGGGCTCGGCCATGCCCACCTGGTGTACGTGGACGAGGCCCGGCTGTCGGCGGCGGCCGGGGAGATCGCGGGGCGGCCGGGGAAGCTGGTGGTGATCGCGGCGCCGCGGCTGCTCGACCCCGTCCTGCGGGCGATGCGGGCGCGGATGCCGGACCGGTCGGTGCTCGGGGTGCCGGCGTGCGCGGGGCGCGCGGACGTGGCGCAGGTGC
>NZ_JAJSZC010000067.1:0-65974 GCF_036815105.1 Streptomyces sp. IBSBF 3136 | reverse complement strand
ACCTCCACCACCCCGAAATCGCCATGAACGAACACGAAGCCCACCTCCCCACCAGGTCCATCGGCGAAAACCGCCGATGAGCGATCCGCGCCCTGAAGTGGCCGCCGATCCGCAGTGCTTGGCTATGCCGACTCCCTTCCTCCCGCGAGCCGGCGATGCCACCAAAGATCAGGGCGCCATTGCCTGTCATAGGCGAAAGGATCAGGCAGGGTGCGCCTGAGATAGGCGGCATCGAGGGACGCCACTTGCTGTTCGAGTTCGGCGCGGGCCCGGACCGGCAATCGTTGCAGGACATCCTCAAGCACGTCGCGGGCGTGTCTCACATCGGCGAAGGAACACCCCCGGCACGAACACTCCGCGACCTGCGGGTAGCGGGGGCGACGCCCCGGCGGCGCCAGAAAGGCTCGATAGCGCCGAAGCGCGCGGTCGGTGGCACCGACGAAAAGGTAGTAGTCGCCCGAGAGATACTCCGCTCGGTGTATGGCCAGACTCGTGCGAGCGGAGAGTCCATGGATTCGAGCCGGAGGCAAGCCCCCGCCTGAGCGAGGACGGCTCGGCTTTGCGCGCAGGGCCGGTTACGCGGCATGTGCCTTTCGGTAAGTGGTCACACCGCCATAATGCCAGCCTGGACCTCCCGGCAGCGAGGCTCAAGGGCAAGTCACGTCGGGGGCGGTGCCGTGCCGCGTTCGATGGCGCTCATGCCGCCCACGCGATCGCACGCGAAAAGCCGACGGCGTCGACGGTCATCCCGGGATACTGGCCGCCATGGATGAGGTCGAGGTCGTCGTGGCCCATTCCGAGCGCGCGACCCTGCGCGTCGGCGACGTGTTCCTGAAGGTGGACGCCGATCAGGCACGTATCGACGTCGAGGTCGAGGCCATGGCCCTGGTGCCGGTCCCGACCCCGGAGGTCCTGTGGCGCAAGCCGCCCGTACTCGCTGTCGCCGCGGTCCCGGGGACCGCGCTCGGCCGGCTCGGCGAGCCGTCGACCGCGTCTCCGACGGCGTGGGCCGCTGCGGGTGCCGCCATGCGAAAGTTGCACGACGCTCCGTTGCCGTCCTGGGCCGGTCGGGCCGGCCGGGACCTGGACGAGTTGGCGGCGGACCTCGACGGCGAGTGCGAGTGGCTCGTGAGGAACGGCGTCCTGCCCGCCGGTCTGGTCACCCGCAACCGCCAGGTCGCCGAGGCGGCGTTCCGGCCGTGGACCCCGGTGTTCACACACGGCGATCTGCAGGTCAGTCACGTGTTCGTCGACGGTGAGGAGATCTCGGGCATCATCGACTGGTCCGAGGCGGGCCAGGGCGATGCCCTGTACGACCTCGCCACCTTGACGCTCGGACACGAGGAACATCTTGGCAACGTGGTCGCCGGCTACGGCACCGACGTCGACCTCGACGTGATCCGCGCGTGGTGGTCGTTGCGGAGCCTGCTGGCGGTTCGCTGGCTGGCCGAGCATGGCTTCGACCCGTCCGCGCCGGGCTGCGAGGTCGACGTGCTGAGGTCCCGGATGTGAGGCTGGGCGAGCCAGGCTGTACCAAGGCGCGCCGATGCACGCATAGAGCAAGCCGCCTGATTCTGCGGTGGGATGGGGCCGCGTTGAGCTGCGGACACCCGAGCACCGACGGGCCTTCGCACCGGTGATCAGCGGTCTGCGCCGGCTCACCGCAGCCGGTCGACCGGCACCACCGCACTGTTCGGCTGGAGCACCAGGTCGCGCTGGTACCAAGTGCCCGACTTGCCGCCGAGATGGGACGGGTCGGCCGGGCCGACGGGGACGAACCCGGCTTTGGTCAGCACCTTCCGGGACGCGACATTCTGATCGGCGGTGGCCGCCCGCAGTGTGCGCAGCCCGTACTCGACCGCCGCCAGTGGGCACAGTTCCCGGACGGTCGCGGTCGCCACACCGCGGCCGGTGACATGCTGCGCGACCCGGTAGCCGAGTTGCGCTGTGTGGTCCTCGATGTCGACCAGGTTGAACCTGCCGAGTACCGAGCCGTCTTCGGCGACGAGCACATGGAAGGCGCAGATGCCGGCCTCCTGCTCAGCCAGCAGGGCGTGGTACCTCTCGGTGAACTGGGCGAAGAACGCGTCGCCGCGGTCCGACACCGAGTCGGCGAAGTAGGAGCGATTCGCCAGCTCGAAGGCCAAGACCGCCGGTGCATGGCCGACTTGCAGTCGCTTCAGCTCGGGCATGGCCCAAGCCTACCGAGGTGGCCACGCCTGCTGAGTTGGCTGGGGGCGAAGTGGCAGAGGCCGCTGAAATCGCCGTCGTGCCGCAGGAGCGGCACGACGAAGGGCGCGGCGCGGGTTCGTTCGGTCAGGTGGCTCTCACCGGTGTTTGATGCCCGCGTCGGCGCCCGGGGCGAGGACGGGCTCTGTGACGGGGGCGTCGCCCAGGGCCTGGTCGATGGCGGCCAGCAGGTCGTCGGAGAGTTCGACACCGGAGGCGGCGGCGTTGGCGTGCACCTGCTCGGGACGGGAGGCGCCGGTGATCGCGGATGCGACCTCGCTGCGGCGCAGCACCCAGGCGAGGGCCAGGGTGGGCAGGCTCATCCCGGCCTCCTCGGCGATCGGGGCGAGGCGCTGGACCGCTTCCAGGGCCGCGTCGCTGTAGACGAGGTCCTTGGAGACGGCCATGGTGTCGCTGGCGAACCGGCTGCCCTGCGGTGCCGGCTGCCCTGGCTTGTACTTCCCGGTCAGCACACCCTGGGCCAGCGGGGACCACACGATCTGGGAGATGCCGTTGGCGGCCGACAGAGGGAAGACCTCGGCCTCGGGGGCCTGCCACAGCATGGAGTACTGCGGCTGGGAGGAGACGAACAGCTCGGGGCCGGCGATGTCGATCGCCGCCTGGATCTGCTCCGGGGTCCACTCGCTGAAGCCCAGGTAGCGGGCCTTGCCCTGCTGAACGACCTTCTGGAACGCCTCGATCGTGTCCTCGACCGGCACGGACGGGTCGAAGCGGTGGGCCTGGTAGAGGTCGACGTAGTCGGTCTTCAGGCGGCTCAGGGACGCGTCGATCTGCTTGGCGATCTGCGTCGGGGACAGGCCCTGGTCGGCCGGGTCGTCGGACATCCGGCCCCAGACCTTGGTGGCCAGGACGTAGGAGTCGCGCGGGCGGGTGGAGAGGATCTCGCCCCACGCCGTCTCGGCCGCACCCCGCCCGTAGACGTTGGCGGTGTCGAAGAAGTTGATGCCGGCCTCGAAGGCCGCCTCGGTGCAGGCGCGGGTCGCGTCCGCCTCCACTCCGCCGGAGTACGTCAGCCAGGATCCCAGCGAGATCTCCGAGACCTCCAGGTCCGAGCTGCCCAGCTTGCGGTAGCGCATGATTGCTCCCTCAGGTGTACACGGGCTGTGCGAGTGCCCCGCCAGAGGCGGCGTAGTGCCTGCCGCCGGGCAAGGATGGAAAGCTGCGCTTCGGTGGGGTGGACGACCATGCCGGCGTGCCCCCGCCCCGCTGGTCGCTCCGACCCAGCGAGGCGACGGCTCCGGCTCCGGCTCCGGCTCCGGCTCCGGCTCCGGCTCCGGCTCCGGCTCCGGCCATGATGCCCCGGTTCTAGTCGCCGGTCGTGCCGTCCAGCATCTCGCGCAGGATGTCCAGGTGGCCGTTGTGGCGGGCCGTCTCCTCGGTGAGGTGGAGGAGGATCCAGCGCAGGTCGACGCGGAGGCCGTCGCGGACGGCTCGTTCGGCCTGTTGGTCCAGGGCGTGCCCGGCGACCAGTTCGCGGTAGCGGTTGCTCTGTTCGGCGTACTCGTCGAGCAACCGCGTGAGCGGGAAGTCGACGGCGATACGCATCTCGCGGTCGGGGTCCTCCTCGGTCCAGGGTCCCTGGTCTTCCTCGCCGAGGAAGACCACCTGGAACCAGTAGTACTCGACCCAGCGGAGGTGGTTGATCACTCCGCTCATGGTCATCAGCGGTGAGCCGGGCAGGAGCGCCCGGCGTGCGTTCTCAGGGGAGACGCCGTCGCACTTCACGCGGGCTGTGTCGCGTGCGTAGTCGAGGAACGTGGTGAGCTGGGTGCGCTCGTCCCACGCGGGAGGCATGTCGTCGATTCTGGTCATCGGGTCAAGCGTCCTCGATCACCGCAAGTGATGTCGAGGCATTTGTCGGCGGCCCCGGTTTGCGGCCCCGGCTCCTGATGCACGGACGTGATGGCGGGTGACTCGGCTGTGCTGCGCTATCGGATGACCTCGCCCGGGCGGCCCAGCGTCACGGGAAGCTCCCGCATCGTGATCGGCAGACCGGCGTTGGTGGTCGAGGCCCAGCCGGACCGACCCGTCGTCGAGCCGGGTGACAGCCTCGCCGTGTCACTGACCCTACGCAACACCGGCGACATGCCCGCCCGTGGAGTCGCCCTCTTCATGAACACGCGTGAGGCCTCGCTCCGGCCGACAGACACGCCAACTGCCGCTATCGGGGTAGCACTTCAACGTGGTGTCGGCTGCCGGCCGCCGATGTGGTCATTCCCACGGTGGTGTCCTCCCCCTACGAGTTCGAAAGGGACGAGGAAATGATCGACCAGGAGTGCTGCGCCCTCGCCCCGGACGGTACCCCGCTGACCTCTCCGTCCGGGAAACAGCCGTGGGGAGGACGGCGACCTTCCCCTTCACGCTCCGGATCGACAAAGGTGGCGCCCATTCCGGTGGGCGCGTCACCGTCTCCGACGGCGACGCCGAGCGCCCCAGCCATGACACCACGCCCGCCGACGACACCGCTCAGGTGGCGGTGACTGTCTGGCGCGGCCCCTCTGCGTGACCTGGGCAGACCGGGGCGCTCCCCGGCTCAGCGCAGCCGAATTACCCGGCCGTCATGGAGAGCAGGGCCTTGCGTGCCTCTTCCGCGCGCGGAGAGCCCAGCGCGGTGTACAGGGACAGCGCCTGCCGGAGGTGGTCGATGGCCTCTGCCCGCTCGCCTCTGGTCTGGTGGACGAGGGCTGTGCCGATGTGGGCGCGGGCCTGTTCCTCCTGTTCCCCGATCGCACGGGCCACCTCCAGCGCTGACGCGTGCGCTTCCAGGGCCCCGGTGAGTCGTCCGCTCCCGTGCAGGGCCTCGCCCAGGCCGTTGAGCGCACCCGCTTCCCCGTAGGGTTCCCCGGTCCGGCGGAAGAGGACGAGGGCCTGACGTTGGTGCTCGGCGGCCTCCTCGTGGCTGCCTTGACGGGCCAGCGCGTTTCCCAGGTTGGACAGCGCGTGCGCCTCTCCCCCGGTGTGCCCGAGCCGCCGGAAGAGGGCGAGTGCCCGCTCGAAGCGCTCAGCCGCGGCCGCGTGGTCGTCCAGTCGCGCCAGTACGATCCCCAGGTTCCCGAGAGCGCTGGCCTCACCGAACGCATGGCCCGTCCGCCGGTACAGCGCCAGCGCTTGCTGATAGCGCTCGATCGATGCCTGGTAGTCCTCCAGCAACTCCTGCACGATTCCCAGGTTGTTCAGTACGTCGGCTTCACCGTGGGCGTCACCGGCCGCGCGGAACAGCTCGACCGCGCTCTCGTGGTGCTCGGCGGCCTCGCGGTAGCGGCCCTGCAACTCGTGGAGCACGCCCACGTTGGTGAGGTGACGCGCCTCCCCCGCCGCGTACCCGACCCGACGGCACAGCGCCAGCGCCTCCGCGTGATGCCGGTGAGCGTTCTCGTAGTCTCCGAGTCGCCGGTGGACCGCGCCGACGCAGGCGAGGACGTCGACTTCACCCCGGGTGTCCCCCACCTCACGGGCCGCCCGCAGGGCATGCGTGTGAACGGCCAGCGCGTCGGCGAAGTGCCCCGAGCGCTCGTAGTGGCGATGGAGCGTGGTGGCGATCCGCACGGTGTGCCGGGACGGCCCGGGCTCCTCGGTCCGCGAGCACAGTGCCACCAGTGTGTGCTGCGCGGCGCGCAGCCACGCGCGGCACTCGTCAGCCGTACGCAGCGGCGGCAGACCGGTGACGGACACGTCGACGGCGGGCCGCAGATGCCGTTCGGCGGGATACAGCAGGTTCATGGCCGCCGCCGACGCCGCCAGACAGTGGTCCAGCAGCCGGGTCAGGGCGGCGTCGCGCTCCGCGGCCTCGTCATGCAGGATCCCGAGCTCCGCGGCGTAGGCGCGCAGCAGATCGTGCATGCCATGGCGGCCGGGTCCGGTCCGGTGCACCAGGTGCGCACGGGACAGGACGTCCAGGGACCGACGGGTGCGTTCCACGGTCTCGCCTGCCATGGCGGCGGCCGCGTGCACATCCACGTCGGGCCCCGGGTGCAGGCCCAGCAGCCTGAACAACCGTGCCTCGTGCGCGGGGAGGCGGTCGTACGACCAGGAGAACACAGCCCGAACGGCGGCCCGTGGATCTCCGTCCGTGGAGTCGAGGAGGTCCAACCGCCTGCGGTGGTCGTGCAGTTCCTCCACCAGATGGGCCAGGGGGTCCTCGGGACGTGACAGCGCAAGTTCGGCAGCCACCCGCAGGGCCAGGGGCAGCCGGCCGCACTGCTCGGCCAGCGCGGTGGCCGCCGCCCGGTCCGCGTCGACGCGCGGCCCGATCAGGGCCCGCAGCAGGGCCAGCGCCTCGTGCGGGGAGAGGACGTCCAGGACCACTCGGTGCGCCCCGTGCAGCGACACCAGGGACGACAACGAGTCCCGGCTCGTGATCACCACCTTGCAGGTCGGGCTTCCGGGCAGCAACGGGCGTACCTGCGCGGCGGAGGCGGCATTGTCCAGGAGGACGAGCAGCCGCCGTCCGTCGACCGCCGTGCGGTAGCGCGCGGCTCGGTCGTCGAGCCGTAGCGGTATCTCCTGGCCGGGCACCCCCAGGGCGGTGAGGAATCCGGCGAGGGCCTGAGCGGCGGAGACCGGCTCGTCCGGGTCGTAGCCTCGCAGGTCGACGTAGAGCTGCCCGTCGGGAAACGCCTCACGCGTCCGGTGCGCCCAGCGCACGGCCAGCGCGGTCTTGCCGACACCCGCGACACCGGAGACGGCGGAGACGACCACTGCCGACCCGCCTTCCGCGGCGTCCTCGGCGACAAGACACCGCGTGAGTTCGGCCAGCTGCTCCTCCCTCCCGCTGAAATGACTTGTGGCCATGGGGAGTTGTGCGGGCACTGGTGCGAGGGGCTGGGCGGGCGCGCCGGCGACGACCGCACCGGTTCCGCCGCCCGGCGTCTCCTCCCGTCCGGCGCCGCGCAGCAAATCCTCGTACTCCGACCGCAGTTCGCGGCTCGGGGTCACACCCAGCTCGGAGTCGAGCCGTCGGCGGATCCCGGTGTACGTGTCCACCGCTTCGGCCGTTCTTCCGGTGGCGGCCAGACTCCGTATGACCAGGACGGCGAGCGGCTCGCACAGCGGGTGCTCCGCCAGCAAGGGCTGCAGGACCGCGGGCACTTCCGCGGCTCTCTCCAGCCTCAGTCGGGCACGGGCCCAGGTGAGCGCCGTTTCCACGCGTTCCTGCGTCCACGCGGTCCGCGTGCGCTCCGCCCACGCCCCCGGCATCCCCGCCAGCGGCGTACCGCGCCACAACCGCAGCGCCTCCTCCAGGACTTGGGCGCGGCGCGCGTCGGACAGGTGGGGCTCGCGTCCCTGCGCGGCGAGCGAGCGGAAACGGAGCAGGTCTACGGCGTGCTCGTCCGCCTCCAGCACGTAGCCACCGGAAGACCGCCCGATGCGGAGCGGCACCCCGGGAGTCTCCATCTCCTGATCGCCCGCCATGGACACCGCACGGTCAAAGAGCCGGCGCAGACGGCTGATGTGCGCGTAGAGGGCCGACCGGGCCCCGTCGGGCGGGGTGGTGTCCCAGACCCGGTCCACCAGGGTGCTCACGGCGACAGGTCGGCCGGTGTCCGCCGCCAGCGCCGCGAGGACCGCTCGGCGGCGCGGCTCCCCCACCTCGATCACGCGCCCGGCGGCGCGCAGTTCCAGGGGTCCGAGCAGGTGCAGGTGCAGGTTCATCGTGCCTCACGTCGGCTGGGCGAGGGAACGGGCGGCCTGGGGGGAGTGTTCGTCCGCCGAGCAGGAGTCGGCATTCCGACAGCCCTCCGTCATTCGCTCCGGGGCTGCCGCAGGACAGCCGTCACAAGGTTTCCGCAAGGTTCACCGTAGATCCTCGACTTACGTGCCGGCAGGCGGATCACGGCAAGCACTGCGTGCCGAGGAGAAGCCTGATGCCCGCTCATGGAGCCTCTCGTGAGCGACGTCCCCTCCTGTCCTGCCGGCAGTCGCGTCAGACATGACCGAGCCGACGCAACGAGAGAAATGGATTTGTCATGCGCAAGATGATGTCTCGGGCCAACCGGGCCGCCGTCGCCGTCGTCGCCACCGCCTTCATGGCGTCCGGAGCGGTCGTCGCGGGGGCGACGAACGCCGCCGCGGACGGCTGCGTGGGTCCCCTGTGCGGTGCGGTGAAGAACAGGACCGGCGAGACCATGCACTACACGATGAGTCTCGGCGAGGGCCCCCACTACTGCGACGTGTGGAACTGGGGCGGCGGGACCGGGAGCGAGTTCAAGCACGCCAAGTGCAGGCAGGAGTCGTTCGGCAACGGAACGCGGGGTGGCAACGGCACCGGCAAGGACGTCGACGCCTTCACGTTCGCCTCCCACGGCTACCACGAGCGGTTCTCGCGGGTCGGCACCTGGCACTGGCGGGCGAAGGGCGTCTGGACGAAGATCCGCAGCGGGGAGATCGGGGACTGCGGTATCGGCGACGGCAACGAGGTCTGGTGCACCGTGCTCGTGCAGGCCTGAGTCGGTCTCCGAAGGCGGCGGCACACGCGGGGATGCCGCCGCCTCTCGGCATGGTCCGGACGGGAAGCCCGAGCGCCTGTCCGGCGACTCTCGGTCAGACACCGTTTCCGATGGTGGCTCTGCCTCATCCCTCCTGCACGACCCGTATGGCTGCGTTCCATGACCGGGATGAACTGCGGGGGCATCCCGCATTGGCCCGCCGTGGGGACCGCCCCTAGCAGGCCCCGAGGTCTTCCCAGACGCCCCACTGACCCGTGGTGCCGGGCCTGTCGCCCGTCACCCACCACTTGGCGCGCCAGTTGTGGCCGCCGTACGTCACGGTGTCACCGCCGTTGTAGACCCGTGTGGCGTCCCAGGCCGGCGCGGTGCAGGTGCCGCTTCCTCCGCCGCCGTTGCCACCGCCTGTGCCGCCGCCCGTGCCACCGCCGTTGTCGCCACCGATGTTGACGTCGACGCAGGAGTAGAACGCGTTCGCGGTGTCAGCGATGTTCCAGACGGCGAGCACCTTCTGGCGGCCCGTGAAGCTGCCGAAGTTCACCTGCTGGCTGACGTCCGCGGCCGGCTGCTGGTTGTGACCGTCGAACTCGGCGATCTTCTGACCGCCGATGAAGTACTGCCAGTTGGCGGTGGAGTGCCGGGCCGTGTTGTGCCACGTGAACGTCGCCGTCGTGCCGACCGGGGTGACCTTCCAGCCCTTGCTGTCGTTGTCGAGCTCGGCGTACTCCGCATGCCCGCCGCTGCAACTCTGCAGACCCTTCGGCCCCTCGACGCTCTGCGGTTCGTACTTGATCTGACCGCAGTCGACGACGCCCTCGGCGCACTGTTCCTGCCGGCTCGTGGGCAGCGTCACCCAGCCATGGGCACTGGCGGAGCTCGCCGGAAGACTGACGGCGAGGGCGGGTGCGACCAGCGCGCCGATCGCGACAGCCGCTCGTCTCTTCGTGTTCATGCCATGTCCCTTCGTTCGGGGCGTTCGGAACCCATTCAGGTGGAGCCCGGCCCTGCCGCTCGCATGCGGTGCGCGGTGCAGGGCCGATGGAGCGTGGCGCGGACCCGTGTGCGGTGACCGGGACCGTCACCGCGGGGCAGGGGAAGGCCCAGCACAGGTCTGGACCTGACGGGGATTAGGTCTGGATTAGGTCTAGACCATAGCCACGCAGTCGGCTCGGTCAAGTGCGCCCACCGAGAAGTGCAAGGGAATCCAAGGAAAATCCAGCGATCATTCCCGGAATCGCACACTCCGGACCTTTTTGGAGTCTTGGTCTAGACAAGCTCCACTTGGGTGCACCAGACTCACGCGGCGCTCCCCATCGAGAACGGCGACGAACCGGCGGCCATGTTCTGCTGGTCATTCCTGCTCATCGCCGTTCTCGGACCGGGCCGTTGGGCACTGGCCTCCCTGTCCCCTTCCCGCCGGCGGTTCGAAGCGGGGCCGACCGGTTCGACGTGGTCCCGGGACACTCCGACATCCGTGTGAGCCGACGGTCGACGTCACCGCCGACCCTCGCCGAGCATGGCGCGTCCGCTGACGTGACCTGGTTCAACGTTCGAGCGTGGTCCAGTCCGCCGACGGGTGCCCTGTACAGGGAGGGGGCGCCCGGCGGCCTCGAATTGGTCTAGTCCCTTCTTGGTCCAGACCATTGACCCGCCTCTTGGCGGCCGCTATTCCAGTAGGCGGCAACTCCCTGTCCGAGCAAGGACCTTGGCCATTCCCTCCCCACACCAGGACTGACATGAGACGAGTGCGTTCCTTCCGTGCGGCCCTCGCCGCAGCCGCCACCGCAGCGGCCGCTCTGGGCCTCGCCCTCACGGGAACCGGCACCGCCCAGGCCGCGACACCACTGCCGAACCACGTTTTCGCCCCCTACTTCGAGGCCTGGACCGGAGAGAGCCCCGCCGCCCTGTCCGCCCAGTCGGGCGCCAAGCACCTGACGATGGCGTTCCTGCAGACCGCCTCCAAGGGCTCCTGCACGCCGTACTGGAACGGCGACACGAGCATGCCGATCGCCGCCTCGACCTTCGGCACCGACATCAAGACGATCCAGGCCAACGGCGGTGACGTCATCCCCTCGTTCGGGGGTTACACGGCCGACACCACCGGCACCGAGATCGCCGACAGCTGCACCGACGTCCAGCAGATCGCCGCCGCGTACGAGAAGGTCATCACCACCTACGACATCTCGCGGCTCGACATGGACATCGAGGTCGACTCGCTCGACAACACCGCCGCCATCGACCGCCGCAACAAGGCCGTCAAGCTGGTCGAGGACTGGGCGGCGGCCAACGGGCGCAAGGTGGAGATCTCCTACACCCTGCCGACCACCACGCACGGCCTCGCGGACAACGGCGCGGCGCTGCTGCGCAACGCGGTCAGCAACGGCACCCGGGTCGACGTCGTCAACCTCATGACGTTCGACTACTACGACAACCAGGCCCACGACATGGCGCAGGACACCCAGACCGCCGCCCAGGGCCTGTACGACCTGCTCGCCCAGCTGTACCCGGGCAAGACCCCGGCCCAGCTGTGGAACATGGTCGGCGTCATCGAGATGCCGGGCGTCGACGACTTCGGCAAGGCGGAGACCTTCACCCTGGCCAACGCCCGGACCGTGTACGACTGGGCGGTCTCCAAGGGCATCAACACCCTGTCGTTCTGGGCACTTCAGCGGGACAACGGGAGCTGCGCGGGCGGGGCCGCCGCGGACAACTGCTCGGGCATCCATCAGAACACGTGGGACTTCACGCGCATCTTCGCGCCGTTCACCGGCGGCACCACCACCCCGTCCAACGACTTCTCCGTCGCGCTCAGCCCGGCCTCCGGGTCCGTGACGGCCGGCCAGTCCGCCACGGCCACCGTGAAGACGGCCGTGACGAAGGGTGACGCCCAGAGCGTGAAGCTCAGCGTCAGCGGGGCCCCGGCGGGTGTCACCGCCTCCCTCAGCCCGACATCGGTCACCGCGGGCGGAACCTCCACGCTCACCCTGGCCACCACCTCGGCCGCGGCCTCGGGCACCTACACCGTCACCGTGACCGGCGCGGGCACCTCGGGCAGCCACTCGGCGACCTACTCCCTGACCATCACCGGCGGCTCCGGCAACCAGTGCACGGACGCCCCGTGGGCCAAGGACAAGGTCTACACCGGCGGCCAGAAGGTCTCGCACAAGAGTCACGTCTGGAAGGCCAAGTGGTGGACGACGGGCGAGGAGCCCGGCACCACCGGCGAGTGGGGCGTCTGGCAGGACCTCGGCGCCTGCTGAACCTCCCGGCCCACGGGGCGGCCGTGCTGGTCGCAGACCTCGGCGAGGGGCTGCGACCAGCACGGACTACCTGCCCTCCCGTGTCGGCAGCGTCGGCGGGATCACCCTCGGCCTCACCGTCAGCATCGGCGATCCGACCAGCCCCGCCATCGGCAGCCTCGCCGACGCCGCGTCCCGGCGGACGGCCCTGACGCCCCTCGCGGCGATGCCGGTACCGAGCGGGCTGTGGCTGCGCACCCTGCCCGAGCCCGACCGGCGGTTCGTCGCTCAGGCCGACTCATCGACCACCTTCGCCAGGAACTGGTCGAAGAGATCCGCCTGGTACAGGATCGCGCCCTGTTCGACGGGGATCCGGTACCCGTTCACTTCGGCGGTCGGCGTGCCCGGGCCCTCGTGTCCGTTGTAGTGACCGGCGGCAGCGAACGACTTCTCCGAAGCGTCCACGAACGCCTGGTACTTCACGGATCTCACAGCCGATTCGAAGGACGGCGTGCGCAGCCCCTCCACCTTGCCGGCCAGTTGCAGCAGCCGCGCGTCCGTGTAGCCGTCCTCCTCCTCGGGGGGCTGGTTCAGGTAGAGGACGGTGTGGTACTCGGCGAACTTGCCTTCCTTCAGCGCGGCTCGCAGCGCGTTGACCGCCTTCTTCGACCCGCTTCCTCCCAGCCGTCCGTCCAGGAAGGACGCCATGGTGTACTCGACCTTCACCTTGTGCGTCAGCACCCACTTGGTCAGGACCGGGCCACCGCCGGTGGTCTCGAACTGCCGGCAGTAGGGGCAGCGCGGGTCTTCGAAGAGGTGCACGGTCACCCGCGCGTCGGGGTCGCCCACCACGACGGTCGCGCCGTCGGGCTCCACCTGCTCGGGCACGTCGGCCACGCGGGTGTAAGCGGGCTTGTCCCCCGCGTGTCGCTCTCCGCCGTCCGCCGCGACCGGATGCCGAGCACCGCAGCCCAGCACCGTCGCACCGAACCCCAACACCAGCACGGCTGTGATCAGCCGTCCACCCCCACGCTTCACGCCCGTCAACCCCCTGTATGCGTCTTGGACACGCGAGAGTAGGGCATCCGCGGAAGGGCCGCGGCTGCGGGGCTCCTTCCTTTTCCCCGGATGCGCGGAGGTTCGACGTGCCGCGCGGCTGTGGAGGTGCTGCGAACTCGGGCGCCCCGTAGGGCCGAACCGGCCGTCTTGACGGAGGAGTAAGCGCGTTTTCCGGCCAGTACTCACAGGTAGCCGCATGCGCACCAGGGCGGTGGGGGCATGATCGCGGTTGTGTTCAGCGAAGACAAGCCCTGCTGCGTGAAGTGGGAGATCCTGATGCACGAGCGCTTCAGCGACGTGTGGATCTGCAAAGGCTTCGGCCGCGCCAGCACCGGCGCGGATCCCACCGAGCTGGGCAGGGCCGTGCTTGCCGCGTACCTCGCCGGGCGGCCCACCCGGGGTGAAACGTTCCGCGTCGTCGTCCGGACCGACGACGGCGGCCAGTTCGTCATCACTCCCGGCCAGCTCGCCGACCCCGGCTGGAAGGCGGACCCCGCCATCTGCCGGGAACTGCCCGTATACCTCCGCAACGCCCTCGCCTGAACCGGCACGCCCGCTTTCCTCCGATCCCGCAGGCGCGCATCGAACGGGGTGCCGCGGGTACTCAGCGCCGGGTACGACACACACGTATCGCCTGGAGGTACCTGATGGGCAAGCTGGGAGACATGGCGAACAAGGCCAAGGAGATGGCGAAGGGCCACCCGGACCAGGCCGACAAGGGCGTCGACAGTGTCGAGCGGATGGTCGACGAGCGTACGGGGGACAAGTACGACGCGCAGACCGACAAGGCCGCCGACGCGGTGCGCCGATCCTACGGCGGCCGGGAGATGACGGAGCGCTGATCCCCGCGGCACCCGGAACCGGGCCCCGGCGCGCGGCGTCGGGGCCCGGTCGCGCTCCGGGCGTGAAGCGCCGCCGCGCCCGCGTCATCGGCCACGTCGGCATAGGGTGAGCGGGGCGGGACGAGTGGAGGGGGCGCACGATGCACGACGGAAAGACGCCGGCGCAGCAGGCCCTGGAGCGTTCCTGGTCCAGCCTTGACCATGTCGGTTTCACCGTCACGGGATTGTCCATCGAGCACCGTCCCGACCGTACGGTGACGTTGGTGTACGCCCTCACTGTGGAACGTCCGGGCCATCCGCACGAAAGCTGGGCGGTCGCTCTGCCCTGGGACGACAAGTCCTTCGCGGACGTGTTCACTTCGCCCGCGCCGGACCCTGACCGGTTGCGGCAGCTCGTCCACGTCGTCCGCGCCTTGCTGGAAGAGTGGTGGGACACCAAGGGCCGCAACAGGCGGTCGGCGAGGATGGGCCGGCGGATCTCCTGAGTCGGCGTCGCCGCCGCTGCTGGTGATGGCGCCGGCCACCACGAGGCGCCTTGGATTCGGTTACGCCGACTCGCGGGTGCGTGTGCGGGTCACCGGGATCCACAACTGCGCGTCGGACTCGGTCGGGGTGTCCCGCGACGGGCGGGTGCGCAGGATCTCGGGACCCGGCCGGTACTCGTACGGGTTGGACGGGATCCACTGGGCGGCCACGTCACCCCACATCCGCTGCAGCGCCTGCGGGAACGGGCCGGTGTTCTCGAAGACGGCCCAGGTTCCCGCCGGGCACTCCAGCACGTCGAGGTCCTCGGGCAGCTCGGCGGCATGGGTCACCACGGCGTGGTGGTATTCGAGTTCACTGCCCTCCTCGAAGCCGTCCGAGAGGCGTACGGTCGCCGACACCACGCCCTCCGGTTCCTGGTCGGAGAGGCCGGCGATGCGCAGCATCGTCTGCGGCGAGATGCTCCGGACGTGCTCGGCGATGTACGGGTTGACGCCCTGGTGGATCAGCGGCACGCGGGCCTTCTTTCCGACGACCCGGAATGCTTCCTTCTCCACGATGCGGTACCGCATGGTGCTGTTCCCTTCGACGGTGAGGCGGAAGGACAGCCGGGGCTGCGAGTTCAGGGCCGCACCGGTGCGCCTGGCCTCGCCGGGACCGACACCGTGCACCGCGCGGAACGCCCGGGCGAACGCCTCCCCCGAGGTGTATCCGTAGCGGATCGCGATCTCGAGCAAGGTCGGCTCCCCGGCCAGCACCTCGGCCCCCGCGACGGTGAGCCGCCGGCGTCGGACGTACTCCGACAGCGGCATCCCCGCCAGTGACGAGAACAGCCGCCGGAAGTGGTACTCCGACGTCACCGTGATCCGGGCCAGCGCGGACACCTCGATGGGGTGGTCGAGGTGATCCTCGATGTGCTCCATCGCCTGGTTCAGCCGATCCAGCAACCCCGGCCTCCTTTCCTTTCGATCACCCACGTTAGGAACGGCCGGGCCTGCCGTACCCGACATCCTGTGCCCGTTCCGGTCGGGTGCGGCAGGACCGCCTGGCTCGTGCCCCTTCGCCTGGGCGGCGCCCGGCCGGCAAGCCTGGCGCCGCGCCCGTGGACGTCAGGCCGTCGAGGTGACGGACCTGCGGAGGTGCCGGGCGAAGAACCGTACCGCGCTGTCGGCCTCGAAGCGCGGCAGCTCCTTGTGCCTGCCCGAGTTCACGTGCAACGACTTCTCCTTCGAGGCGAAGGCGTCGAACAGCGCGAGACCCTCCTCGCGCGAGATGTGCTCGTCGTCCCACTGCATGTCGAACTCGATCGGAACGGTGATCCGCCTCGCCTTCTCTGCCAGGACGTCGGGCCAGTGCTGGCCGAAGACGGCAGCCGCGATCCTGGGTTCGGACGCCACGAACGGTATGCCGATCGCGGTTCCCATGTTGATGCCCCAGAAGCCGACCGGCCCTTCGGTGCCGATCTCCGGGAGTTGCTGGAGGGCGTCCAAGGTCGCCTGGTACTCGGGTACGGCGAGCTTCGCCAGGTGGTCGTTGTAACGCACGACGATCGGGCCCTCCGGCTCGCCCGCCGCCCTGGCCCGGAACAGCTCGGCGATCTCCGCCTCGTCGTGTGCCGTGCGCGGCCGGTCGCCGTGACCGGGCGCGTCGATGACGGCGACGTGGAAGCCGCAGCCGGTCACGAGGAGGCGGGCGCGGCCGGACATCGCCGGGTGCTTCTTGTGGTTACCGCCGCCGTGGGCCAACAGGACCAGGGGCGCACCGTCGGCCGCGTCGGAGGCCGGTGACCAGAGGACGCCTGGGACGTCGCCCACGGTGAAGTCGCGTTCGAGCACACCGTTCGTCGACGACTCGGCGGTGACGCGCAGAGAGTGCAGAGGGTACATGGGTGTTGCCCTTCAGGAGTGCCTTGTCGGAGAGGCGCTCCCGGCGACACCTGCGTCAGTCGCCGGCCGTGACGGCAAGAGGGAGCACCCACGTCGATACAGCGTTCACGGGTCTCACCTCCTCGGACGGTGTCACGGTTCACCTGGAAGCTAGCAGCCCGGTGATCACCGCTCAACTCATTTCCCGCAGCACGGTGCGGATCACGTGCCGGGCGTTGAGTGCCATCGCCGGGTTCGTGTCGCGGTAGTAGGGCAGGGCGATCAACGCCTGGGAGAGCGTTCGCCCTCGGCCGCGGGTCCAGGTCTCGTCGTCCACGCCCAGCGCGGCGCGGTAGACCTCCCTGGCCTTGGCCGGCAGCAGGTTCCACGCCGGGAACAGGTCGCAGGCCGGATCGCCCGTTCCCAGGCACCCGAAGTCGATGACCGCGCTCAGCCTGCCCCCGTCCACCAGCAGGTTGCCGGGCATGAGATCGCCGTGCAGCCACACGGGCGGCCCGTCGCCGCCGGGGGTCCTCAGTGCTTCCTCCCACACCGCCGCGGCGGCATCACAGGCGACGCCCTCCTCGGGGATGCGGCGCAGTTCCTCGATCCCCGCACGGGTCTCCACGTCCAGCGAGGCGAGTGGCCCCCCGCGGTGGGCCGCCGGGGCACCGGGCAGGGTGATGCTTCGCATCGCCGCCACGAAGGCGGCCAGATCCTCGGCGAGCAGCACCGGCTCGGACAGGGACCCCACCTCGGGAGCGGCTCCCGCGAGCCACCGGTAGACCGACCACCGCCACGGATATCCCTCCGCCGGCTCGCCCTCGCCGAGCAGTTCGGGGACGGCCGTGGGCAGGTGCGGCGCGAGCCTGGGCAGCCACGTCCGCTCCCTCATCACGTCGTCGGCTCCGCCCCGCACGAGCGGCAGACGTACGACCATGCCATCGCCCAGCCGGAACATGGCGTTCACTGTGCCGCCGGACGCCAGGCGCTGGACCGGCAGTCGCGCCCATCGCGGGAACTGCCCGGCGATCAGCCGCCGTACGAGGCCGGCGTCGACGGGATGCATGTCCGGGTGCATCTGCCTAGTGTTCATGGCACGTCATCCGACCTTCGGACACCCGCGGGCGTCAATCGCTTTTGCGGTGGCATCACTTGTCCGGCGGGACGAAGGCATCAGGCCGCGACCTCGCGCTCCACGGTCACGAAGTGAGCCTGTCGTTCCGGCGGCCACCAGGTGACATTCAGCCGCAGTACACGCTGAGTCCTCTTTCTGTCAGCAGAGTTCCGCCTCGTGCCTACCTCACACTCGCGTGTCAGCGCCGCCTCCGTATGCGCCGCGGCTCTGACGTTCTCAGGACTGCTCGTCACGGGGGTGGTCGCCGCGCAGCCCGCGGCCGCCGCCGACCCGGCCGGCTACCAGAACGTCCGGATCAACGAAGTCACCTCGTCGGGCAACGACACGGTGGAGCTGTACAACGCCGGCTCGACCCCGGTGAGCATCAGCGGCTGGAAGATGTCCGACGACAGCTTCTCGGGGCAGTCGTTCAGCCCGTCGTCCAGCACGATCGCGGCGGGCGGTTTCGTCACGTTCAACTCGCCCAAGGGACTGGGCGACGCGGACAAGGTGGTGATCTACACGTCCGGTGGCACGGTGGTCGACCGCGTCGAGTGGGCCACCAACGGGGCGAAGCCCGCGATGGCGCGCTGCGGCGGCGACGGCACCGGGGCGTGGGTGCCCACGACCGCGGCGGCCACGTTCGGCGCCGCTAACGCGAGCGGCTGCCCGGCGACCGTCCCGGCGGCCGGCAACGTGCGGATCAACGAGGTAACCTCCGACGGCGCGGACACCGTGGAGCTGTACAACGGCGGGACGAGCGCGGTCAGTGTCGGATCGTGGAAGTACGTCGACAACGACACGACCCATTCTGCGGCGTCGGTCTCGTCCTCGTCGCCGAGCGCGACCAGCATCCCGGCCGGTGGCCGCGTCACCTTCAACTCCACCCTCGGCCTGGGCGACAACGACTCGCTTTTCCTCGTCGACAGCAGCGGCGACACGGTCGACTCGGTGACCTGGGCGACCGGTGGTGCCAAGCCGTCGGACGAGCGCTGCGCCGACGGCACCGGCTGGTTCCAGACCTCCGCGACCGCGACGCTCGGCAGTGCGAACTCCTGCTCGGGCAGCGGCGGTGGTGGCGGTGGCCAGACGGGCCGGTTGCTCGGTGGTGGAGGCTCGCTCACCAGCGGTTGCACGCCTGAGGCGCCCAGCGGAACGGGTACCACTCCGTCGGGCACGTCGGCATGGCCGGGCGGCCTGGACGTCACGATCGCCGACAACGTCTGCGCGTTCACCACGTCCACCGGTCCCGAGGGCCGCGATGTGAGCGGCCTGGCGTTCGACCCCGCGAACCCGTCGGTGCTGTGGGCGGCCAAGAACAAGAACTGGCTTTTCAAGCTGGTGAAGAGCAACGGCAAGTGGATTCCGGACGCGTCGTGGAGTGCTACCGGCAAGCAGATCCGCTTCGCGAGCGGCTCCGGCGAGCCGGACTCCGAGGGCCTGACCGTCGGTGCCAACGGCCACGTCTACGTGACCTCCGAGCGCGACAACACCGACAACACGGTGCCCAAGGACACGATCATGGAGTTCGACCCGGCCGCGACCGGCTCGACCCTGACGCCGGTCCACCAGTGGGACATGACCTCGCAGTTCCCGCAGTTGAACACCGGCAGCAAGGACGACGCCAACCTCGGCTTCGAGGGCGTCGGCTACGTGCCGGACAGCTGGCTGACCGCCAACGGGTGGGTGGACCCGCGCACCGGTGCGGCCTACAACCCGGCGAACTACCCGCTGCACGGCTCGGGCCTGTTCTTCGCCGGCCTGGAGTGGGACGGCTCGCTGCACGTCTACGGCCTCAACTCCGACGGCACGTTCACCACGTTCACCACCATCGCGACCGGCAAGGCCTCCGTGATGGACGTGCTGTTCGACGCCGGCACCCAGCGACTCGTCGCCACCTGCGACAACACCTGCGGTGAGACGCACACCTTCATGAAGGTCAACGCGAGCGGCGCGATCGTGCCCGACGTGACCTACACCAACCCCACTGTCATGCCCACCGACAACCTGGAAGGCTTCGCGATCGCGCCGACCTCGACCTGCGTCAACGGCTCCCGCGAAGCGGTCTGGTCCGATGACGGTATCTACGGCTTCGGCTCCGGGACCTCCTCCAACGGGCACGCCCTGTACAGCGGCACCTTCCCCTGCTGAGCGCAGCGGGCGGAGAGCGGACGTCCACGGACCGTCCTCGGCCTGAACCCGAGCCGTAGCAGAGGCCGTTGGGCCCCATGAGCGGTACCCGACGAAGAAGCTCCCGGCGAGCGGGGTGGCGACCAGGCCACCCGCGCCTGCCGGGAGCTTCGGCCGTCCGGGCCCGAAGGCGCCGGCCTGGGGCCGGTTGTGAAAGTGGACTCGTCGCCCGACCACTTTCACACCCGGCCCTACGCGCCGGGCTCCGTGCCGCCGGGGCGGGGTGGGCGCTCGGCCGTGGCCGCGGTCTGCTGGGCGAGGAGGCCGGTGACCAGGGTGAGCGGGGGCCAGGTCAAACGGCCGTGACGTGCGACGGCGTAGGCACGCATGGTCACGAGCGGGCCGGTCAGCGGCACCAGGCGCACCCCGGGGAAGGTGGGGATGTTCATGGGTAGCAGTCCCACCCCGAGTCCGGCGGTGATCATGCCTTGGACCAGGTCGAGACTGTCGGCCCGGTGGGTGACGCGGGGGGTGAATCCTGCCATGGAGGCCAGGGTCCGGATCACCGTCTCGTCCGCGGTGTTACGGGAGTTGACGACCCAGTCCTGTGTGCGGAAGCGGGCGAAGACGTCCAGGGTGTCCGCCGGGTCCGGCACATCGGCGCCCGCCGGGACGCCCAGCCCCCAGGGAGTTGTCCACAGGGCGGTGGTGTGCAGCGCCGGGTCCGCGTCGGCGGGGGCCAGGTTGTAGTCGTAGGTGAGGGCGAGGTCGGTCTCGTCGGCGGCGAGCAGTTGCATGGCCTCCGGGGGTTCGTGCTCACGGATGAGGACGTGCAGCCGGGGGTGGCTGACGGCCAGGTCTGTGAAGAGGGGCAGGAGGTGGTCGCGGATGGCGGTCGCGTAGCCGGCCACTCGTAGGGTTCCGTTGGGTTCGGCGCCGGGGGCGAGGTCCAGACGTGCGGTCTCGACGGCCGAGAGGATCACCACGGCGTGTTCGGCCAGGCGGCGGCCGGCCGGGGTGAGCCGCACCCGCCGGCCGTCCGGCTCGATCAGGTCGGCGTCCATCTCCCGCGCGAGAACCGTGAGTTGCTGCGAGACGGTCGAGGTGGTGGTGCCCATCGCCTCGGCGACCGCGCGCATCGATCCGAGCCGGGACAGTTCCACCAGAAGCCGCAGACGCCGTGTCTCCATCCCTGCATTGTTCAGTATCTTCGAACGGAATGTCCATGATCCGCACGTGGACACGAACGGTGGTCGGGGTTTTCACTGGGGGCCATGAGTTCGTTCAAGCCATCACGCCCGTCCCGTCCGAGCGGTGCGCGGGCCGGGTTCGTGATGGCGGTCGCCTCCATGTCCACCGTCCAGCTCGGCTCGGCGCTGACCGTTCCCCTGTTCGACCGGCTCAGCGCGCTGGGCACGGCGGGGCTGCGCCTGGGCTGGGCCGGGCTGCTCCTGCTCGTCCTCGTCCGGCCCCGTCGCCGCGACTTCGCCCCCGGGGACCTGTCGGCCTGCGTCGTGCTCGGCGGCGCGACCGCGGGCATGATGATGTTCTTCATGCTCGCCCTCCCCCACCTGCCGCTGGGCACCGCGAGCGCGCTGGAGTTCCTCGGCCCGCTGGCAGTCTCCCTTTACGGGCCCGGGCATGGCCGACGGGTGTGGACCGCCGCGGCAGCGATCGGCGTCGTACTGCTGACCGAACCCTGGCACGGCGGCCTCGACCTGCTCGGTACGGGTTACGCGCTTGCCGCCGCCGCCTGCTGGGCCGCCTACATCCTGCTGACCCAGCGCGTCGGCGACCGCGTCACCGGCCTGAAGGGCCTGGCCGTCTCACTGCCCGTCGCCGCGCTGATCGGCACGCTCATCGCCGCGCCCACCCTCTCGACCCGCGTGACCTGGCCGGCCATGTGGACCATGCTCGCCCTGGCCGTCCTGAGCCCGGTACTGCCCTTCGCCCTCGAATTCCTCGCGCTGCGCCGCCTGACCACCTCCGCCTTCGGCACCCTGATGAGCCTCGAACCGGCCATCGCGATGCTGATCGGCTTCCTCGTGCTCAGCCAGAAGCCCGGCCTGGCACCGGCGGCCGGAATCGCCTGCGTCGTCGTCGCGAGCATCGGCGCGACCCGCACAGGCGACCGCCGGACAGAGCCGTCGGCCGCCGCCACACCGGCCGGCGCCCAGCCCTGCGTCCAGAAAGTGTCCTGACCAGGGCAACGACCCACCGCGCCACGGGAGTCACACAGGCACCACAGGCGCACGTGGAGACCGTGCTTTCACGCACCGGAGGCGGTGCGCGCCGACGGCAGCGTCGGCGGGACGTCCGCGTGGAACCGCGTCTTCCCGGACCGCGTCCAGGAACGACGAAGCCCGCCGACCGGTCAGCCGGTCAGGTGTCGTTGCAGCCAGTCGGCGGCCGCGCGGCGGAAGAGGCGGCGGTTGTCGGCGCGGAGGAAGTCGTGGCCCTCGTCGCGCAGCGTGAGCAGTTCGGCGTTCAGGCCGCGTTCGCGGGCCGCCCGTACGAACTGCTCGGACTCCCCCGGCGGGACGTTGGTGTCGTGCTCCCCGTGCACGGCGAGCAGCGGCGCCCGCAGCGCGTCGATGCGGCTCATGGGCGAGAGCCGGCGCAGGAGTTCGCGGTCACGTTCGGGGTGGCCGTACTTGTGGGCCGCCGACTGGGCGAGCCACGGTTCGGTGCCCTGGAAGAACGTCGCGAAGTCCGACATGCCGCACACCGCGACGCCGGTGCGGAACAGGTCCGGGTGCCAGACCAGCGAGGCGAAGGTGAGGTAGCCGCCGTAGGAGCGGCCCATGACCGCGAGCCGGGAGGGGTCGGCCGATCCGCTCAGCACCACGTGGGCGGCGCAGTCCGCCACGTCGTCGATGGCGGCGAAGCGGCCTTCGCCCAGGTCCGAGTCGACGAACGACCTGCCGTATCCGGACGACCCGCGCACGTCGGGGGCGAAGACGTCCACCCCCCGGCCCACGATCTCGTGGTAGAGCGGTTCGAGGACGGGGCGCTCCTGGTCCTCGGGGCCGCCGTGGAGGTAGATGACACAGGGCGCCGGCTCCCCGGGGTTGCGACCGGGTGCGCGGTAGTACCAGCCGTTGAGCGGCACCCCGTCCCGCGCGGTCAGGCGGCGGTGCACGGGGCGTACGGGTGGGCGGCCCGGGGGAACGGCGTCCTCGTCCGCCGACGACCAGGGGGTACGCGCCATGGCCACTCCCCCGGGGAGCCACCAGATCCCGGGGCGCCGCTGCGATCCCGAGAGGGCCAGGAGCAGTCGTCCCGGGCCGGCGTCGACGATGCGGGTGACCACTTCGTGCGGCAACTCGAGCACGGGGCCGGACCGTTCGGGCGGGGCCCCCACCGTGAGGGGCGTGGCGCTCGTCGTATCGGGCGCGGAATCGGTCGTACGGAGCAGGGTCAGAGCCGATGTCGTACCGGCTGCGGTGTCCGCCGTGACGGACGCGGTTCCCGACGTGCCCGCCGTAGCCCCCGTCGCACCGGCCGGCGTGCCCGTGGCGCCGGACGGGGCGACGTCGAAGATCTCGACCTCGCTCGTGCCCCGGACGTTCCAGGCGAGGACGGCTGCGCTGCCGTCGTGGACGCAGCGCAGCAGTTCAAGGTCGCTGTCGTCCCGCGATGCCCGAACGGACCAGCCGCGCGGCTGCCCTTCCGGGTCGAGTTCGGCGGCGAGCAGGACCGCGAACTCGCGGTAGGCGTCGCTGCGCAGCCAGAGGGTGTCCGCGCCGGGTGAGAAGGCGCCGATCCACGGGTCGCCGTCGGCGACCGGCGTCACGCAGGTCGTCACGTGGTCGGTGGTGCGCAGGACCACGGCCTCGCGCCGCCCGCGGGGCCCCCGGCGCAGCAGTGCCAGGGTGCCGTCACGGCTGAGGTCGCACACGCGCAGCGTCGCCGCGTCCTTCTCGGTGGCGAGCAGTACGGGGGCGGTCAGCCCGTCCGGGTCGATGAGGTAAGCCGACAGTCCGTCGCCGAAGCCGGCCGCCGGGTAGGCGTGCGGGTCACCGAGAGCGCCGATCATCAGTGCCTCGGTGGTCGTCTGGGGTGACGCGGTGCCCGGTTCGCGGTCCGTGGGGGCTGAGGGCGGTGCGAGTCCGTGGCCGCCGGGCGGGGCCACGTCGAGACGTGCGGCGTCGAAGAGCACGGCATCGCCCATCGGGCCCTGCCCGTGCTCGGACAGCCGGTCCGTGGCCCGGCCGCCGCCGGTGAGAGCGGGCTCCGCCGTGGCCTCGGGGGTGGGCTCGGTGGGGACCGCGACGGTGACGGCGACCGCCGAACCGTCGTGTGCCCAGCAGCCCAGGTGGGCGGAGCTGCCCGGCTCGGCGCCGGCCATGATGTGGCGGTCGCTGCCGTCGGGCCGTACGCACAGCACCCGTTTCTGCTCCCCGCCCCCGGGGGCGGTGGTGTAGGCGATCCATCGCCCGTCGGGTGACCAGGACACCTCCCGGACGGGATCCGGTCCGTCGTCGAGCAGCCGCGGCGCGTCGCCGTCGACGGGACCAACCCAGAGCTGGGGTACGCCGCCCCGGTCGCAGATGAAGGCGACGTGGGTGCCGGCGGGGTCGGCCGAGGGGTACCAGCAGCCGTGGGCGATGAGCCGCGTCGTCGCCTCGCGCGGCCCGGAGGCGTCCGGGAGCGGGATGCGGGCGGGCGCCGCGAAGGCGGGGCCGCGGCCGTCGGGAGCTGGCGGGCGCGGCCCGCCGTCGAGTTTCGGGCGGCCGTCCGCGTCAGGCGGCGCCGGGTCCGCGGGGGCGTGGCTGTGGGCAGCGGTACCCCCGGCGGGGGTGCTCCGCGCCGGGGGACTCCCCGGAGGCGCGCCGCCCGCAGGGGCGGTCCCGGCAGGGCTGCTCCCGGCAGGGGCCCCGCCCCTGCCGGGTGCGCCCTGCGCGACGGCTTCCGGTCCTCCGGTCAGATTCCGTGCGTCTGCAGCCATATCTCCAGCAAAGCAAGTTGCCACAGCGCGTTCGCTCCGCGCTTGGTGCGGTGTCGGTCGGGTGCCGCCAGGAGTTCGGCGACGTAGCGGTCCTGGAAGATGCCGCGCCGTTTGGCCTCGGGGGCGTTGAGCGCCGCTCGCACCCTTTCCAGGACGGGTCCGGCCATGTGGGTGATCGCCGGGACCGGGAAGTAGCCCTTGGGGCGGTCGACCACCTCGTGGGGCAGCAGTTTGCGGCCGGCCTCCTTCAGGACGCCCTTGCCGCCGTCGGCCAGCTTCAGCTCCGGCGGGCAGGCGGCGGCCAGCTCGACCAGTTCATGGTCGAGGAACGGCACGCGGGCCTCCAGGCCCCAGTCCATGGTCATGTTGTCGACCCTCTTGACCGGGTCGTCCACGAGCATGACGTGGGTGTCGAGCCGCAGGGCGGCGTCGAGCGCGGTCTCGGCCCCCGGCACCGCCATGTGCTCGCGCACGAACCGGCGCGAGACGTCGTCCTCGGGCAGCATGTGCGGTTGCAGTATCGCGGCGAGGTCGGCGTGGGACCGGTCGAAGTACGTCTCGGCGTACCTCTCCGGCTCCTCCTCGCGGGCCGCGTCGGCCAGTCGCGGGTACCAGTGGTAACCGGCGAAGACCTCGTCGGCGCCCTGCCCGCTCTGGACGACCTTGACGTTCTTGGCCACCTCCTCGGACAGCAGGTGGAAGGCGACCGTGTCGTGGCTCATCATCGGCTCGCTCATCGCCGCGACCGTCGCGTCCAGGGCGCTCGACACGCGGTGCGAGGGGATGACCAGCTGGTGGTGGTCGGTGGCGAACTCCCGCGCGACCAGGTCGGAGTAGCGGAACTCGTCTCCGTCCGCGCCGCCTTCCGACTCGAAGCCCACGCTGAACGTCGCGAGGTCGCGCTGGCCCTCGTCGGCCAGGAGGGCGACGATCAGGCTGGAGTCCAGACCACCGGAGAGCAGGACGCCGACCGGCACGTCGGCGACCATCCGGCGGCGTACGGCGGTGCGCAGCGCGTCCAGCACCGCGTCCCGCCACTCGGTGGCGCTCATGCCCGCGTGCTCGGGACGGCGCGTGTACGACGGCTGCCAGTAGCAGTGCTCCCGGTGGCTGCCGTCCGGCTCCACGATCCGCACGGTGGCCGGGGGCAGCTTGCGCACCCCGCTCAGCACGGTGCGGGGCGCGGCCACGGTCGCGTGCCAGCTGAAGTACTGGTGCAGGGCGGCCGGGTCCAGCGAGGTGTCGACGTCGCCGGCCGCGAGCAGGGCGGGCAGCGAGGAGGCGAAACGCAGCCGCTCCGGTGTCTGCGCGAGGTAGAGGGGCTTGATGCCCAGCCGGTCGCGCCCGAGGACCAGCCGGCCGGTGCGGTGTTCGACGATGGCGAAGGCGAACATGCCGCGGAACCGGTCGACGCAGTCGGTACCCCACTGCTGGTAGGCCTTGAGGACGACCTCGGTGTCGGACGTGGAGCTGAAGCGGTGACCCAGGGCCTTGAGTTCGACGCGCAGGTCCTCGTAGTTGTAGATGCAGCCGTTGAAGACACCGGTGAGGTGCAGCTGGGAGTCGGTCATCGGCTGGTCCCCTCGCTCGGAGAGGTCGATGATCTTCAGTCGGCGGTGCCCCAGGGCCACGGCGCCCCGCGACCAGATGCCGTGTCCGTCGGGGCCGCGGGCGGCGAGACGGTCACTCATGCGTTCGACGGCCGCCAGGTCGGGCCGCGAGCCGTCGAAGCGCATCTCTCCGCTCAGGCCGCACATCCGGAACCACCTCCCCACTGCGCGTACGGGGCGCGCGCGTCGCACAGCGCTGCGCTGTGCGCGGGCCCGCCCGGCGTCATGTGGTCGGGACTGGTCGACACGGTGCTGTCTCTCCTTAGCGACAAGAGCGTGCAGGTGGTGGGTCGGTGGATGAGAAGGCTCAACGGCTCGTGTTCACCTCAAAGGCCGGCGGCCCATGCCGGGCGCGCTCCGTAGGTGCTCGCGGCGAAGCGCTCGCAGAGCGCGACGCGCCGGTCGGGGTCGGCGGCGACGGGCCGCGGGCGCGGGTGGTCGTCGCCACGGGTTTCCGCGATCGCCAGGTCGGTGCAGGCCAGCAGGCCCTCCGCGGCAGCCGTGCGGCGCATGCGGTGGGCGGCGCTGCCGGCCGCGAGCGCCCTCTCGGCGAGGTCGCGGATCGTCTGCCGGTCTCCGGCGGCATCGAGCGCCGGGCCCACCCGTCGCAGCAGGTCGCGGACGACTTCGGCCGCGGGCGCCTCGTGCCGCGTGCCGGGGTCGATCAGGTTCCCTTCAAGCCCTGAGCGCGCGGCCCGCCACGCAGCGGCACGCAGCCACTCGTGCCGGCCCGCGCAGGCCGGGGCGTCGCCCGCTTCGAGCCGCCGGCGTGCGTCGGTCACCAGAGCGCGGAAGAGCCCGGCGATCAGCACAACCGTTTCCGCGCCCGGACAGGCGTCGCAGATGCGCAGTTCGAGGGTCGGCTGGTGGGCGGAGGGCCGGATGTCGTAGTAGATCATTCCCGCGTCACTGATGACGCCGGAGTCGACGAGGCACCGCACGGCCGCGTCGTACTCGGCGGCGTCGGCGAAGCAGCCGGGCGGCCCCGCGGTGGGCCAGCGCTGCCACAGCATGGTCCGCCAGCTGGCGTATCCCGTGTCGGCGCCCTCCCAGAACGGCGAGCTGGCGGACAGGGCCAGCAGCACGTGCAGCCAGGGGGACACCTCGCACATGACGCGTACGGCGAGGTCACGGTCGGGGACGTCGACGTGGACGTGCGTTCCGCAGATGAGCTGCTCGTCGGCGATCATGCGGTACTCGTCGACCATGTGACGGTAGCGGTCGCCCGCGGTGGGACGTATGTCCTCGGTACGCGCCAGCGGGACGGTCCCGGCGGCCACCACGGCCAGGCCGTGGGCCCCCGCCGCGGCGTCGAGCCGGCGCCGGGTGCCGATGACGTCGCTGTACAGGCCGTCCAGGGACGAGTGCACACCGCTGTTCGACTCGACGGTCGACTGCTGGAGCTCGGTGGTGAAAGTCTGCTCGGGAAGTCCTTCCAGCACCGCCGCGGCACGAGGCACGAGCAGCCCCGTGCCCACCTCGACGATGTGGAACTCTTCCTCCACTCCGATACGAACGGTCATGACACTCCAGAGAGGGCGGGCGGGACGTCCGACTGCCTCGCCCGGGACCGGACCGAACCCGCCGGTACGGCGACACCCGAGCTGTGCACCTCTGGGTTCCCAGATGACTCATTACTAACCATAGGCCGCTCTACGGAGGCATGCCCATCACAGATGAGCGCCGCAGTGCGACGCGAGCCGCATCCGAGCCACCATGAACGCGCGAAGGGTGGATGGGAGAGGGGCAGAGGAGGCGGCGATCAGGATTTCGCCCCGCACGGAGGAGGTGACGCCATGACCCGGTGGGAGGTACGGCCGGACGGAGGCCGGCCGAAGGGCCGCGGCTGCGTTCACCTCGACGTCGCTCCTGATCCGGAACCCGCGCCGCGGAGCGATGCCTGCCCGGAGTGCGCCGCCCGGGGACGGGACGGGAGGGCAGGCGGCCTGCGGCTCTGCCTGACCTGCGGCCACATCGGGTGCAGTGACAGTTCACCGGGCGCTCACGCCACCGCTCATCACGAGGCGACCGGGCACCCTCTCGCACGGTCAGCGGATCCGGGCGAGCTGTGGGCCTGGTGCTACGTGGACGAGGTCTTCCTGCGGCCTCGGGGTGGCCGCTCGGTGAAATGAGCGGCCGAGTTCCGCTCAGCCGGCCGCGGTCACCGGGGCACTGACACCGGCTTCCCAGACGAACCCGTCCAGGTCCGCACAGGGGCCGGCGGTGCCGGAGAGGACGAGCCGGTGCGATCCCGTGCCCTCGGCGGGCACCCCCGCATCCTTGGCGAGGGCCCGGCGCTTGTACAGCGCCAGCTTGACGTGGCCCGGGTCGGAGGCGAACTCCACGTACTTGCCGCCGAAGCCCCTTCCCACGACCAGACCCCGCTCGGCGTAGAACTGCTTGGTGGCCTTCACGTCCTCGACGCCGAGCAGAAGCACGATCTCGTCGAAGGCGGGGGTGACCGGGCCGCTGTCCTTCTTCGTCGATGTGGCGATCTTGACGATCGTGCCGTCCGGGGCCTGGACGACCCCGCCGTAGCCCCACAGCGACTTCGACGCCGCCTTGAGGGGCGTGGCACCGGCGTCGAGGGCGGCGGCGACGAGGGCGTCCACGTTGCCCGGCTGGGACACCACCAGCGACAGCGTGAATCCGCGGAAGCCGGACGTGGCGTGGGACGAGGTCCTCAGGCGCAGATGCGGCGAGTCGGGCCCGAGGACGGCGGAGTAGAAGCGTGTGGCGGCCGCGAGGTCGGCCACTTCCAGGGTGACGGCGTCGATGGAGTTCATGCCTTCGACGGTAGAAGCGGCCGGGCGCCCGGCGCTTCTCGAAAACTGACCGGTTCGACCGAGCGGTTCGCCCGGCCGGTTCGGCTGAGCGTCCAGTCGTCGGTCGGTTCGGTCGGCCGGTTCGGCTGAGCGTCCAGTCGTCGGTCGGTTCGGTCGGTCCCTTCGGCTGACCCGTTTCGGACGGCGTCGCCGTCGGCTTCCCCGGCCGGGCGCGCGGTTCGGATGAGTCGCTCCCCCGCGCTCACCGGCCGGCGGCGGACACGGTTCGCGCATCGCCGCGCGGGGCCCGCTCCTCAGCGTCGGCCAGCCAGAAGAGGACCGGCGGCAGACCCAGCTCGATCACCGCCAGCGCGATCTGGAACCACTGCGGCCGGCCGTGCACGGCGAGCGAGAGCAGCCGGCCCACGCCGCCGAGCAGGAACACGCCCGCCAGCCACCGCACCGCCCGGGCCGGGACGGGGCGCTGCCGCGCGGCCCAGAGCCAGGCAAGCCCGTAGCCGACGAAGCTGGCACCCATGAACCGGCCCCAACTGTCGATCGTCGCACCCGCGGAGCCTGCCCCCGGGATCGCCGCGTTGCCGAGGGCCACGTGGAACAGACCGATCGCCACACACGACCAGCCCATCAACTGTGTCAGTACGCGCAGAGTCCTGGCCATCGTTCCCCCAAGTCGCGATGCGGAGACTAGTTGACACCCGTCTACTAGAGTGGGCGCCCTAGTAGACGTATGTCAACTAGACTTCGGTCGTGCCATCCCGCCAACGACTCACCCCCGACGCCCGCCGCGCCCAGCTCCTCGCCGTCGGCGCCCGGCTGTTCGCCGCACACCCGTACGCCGACGTGCTGATGGAGCACGTCGCCGAGGAGGCCGGCGTCTCCCGAGCCCTGCTCTACCGCCACTTCCCCAGCAAGCACGCCCTCTTCGCGGCCGTCTACCAGCAGGCGGCGGACCAGCTGCTCGCGGAGACACGTCTCGACCCCGCGGACTCGCTGGTGGAACAGTTGATCCAGGGCATGGACGTCCACCTCGACTACTTCGTGGCGAACCGCAACGCCGTCCTCGCCGCGAACCGCGTCCTGGCGGGCGACCCGGTGATCCAGACGATCATGACGAACGAGCTGGACGCACTCCGCGCGCGGCTGCTGGCCGTACTGCCCCTCGCCGACGAGACGGCCCGCGAGGCCGTGTCCGGCGTCCTCAAGAGCTGGCTGGTCTTCGTCCAGGTTCTCTGCGTCGACTGGCTCACCCACGAAACCTGCACCCGCGCCCAGTTGCGCGATGTCTGCGTCGGCGCGGTCCTCGGTGCCCTGCGGCCACTGCTCGCGGGCGACCCTGCCCCGGGCTGGCCGCGGCACGGGCCCGTACAGCGGTGACGTCCCCTGCCGCCCCTGCTCGGCAGGGGGGGCGCTCTCGCGGGGCGCGGCGGCAGGACGTAGTCTGCGGCCATGATCGACGCTCCCACTTCATCACCTCAGGCCGCGCTCGACACCCTGTTGGCCGGCAACCAGCGATTCGTCGCCGGTGCGACGGAGCACCCGAACCAGGACGCGGCCCGCCGCGCCGAGACCGCTCCGTCCCAGAGCCCCTTCGCGGTGCTGTTCGGCTGCTCCGACTCCCGCCTGGCCGCCGAGATCATCTTCGACCGGGGGCTGGGTGACCTGTTCGTCGTCCGCACCGCCGGACACGTCGCGGGACCGGAGGTGCTCGGCAGCATCGAGTACGGGGTCAGCGTGCTGGAGTGCCCCCTGGTCGTGGTGCTCGGCCACGACGCCTGTGGCGCGGTCGCGGCGACCCGCGCCGCCGTCCAGGACGGCACCACCGCGGGCGGCTACGTGCGCGACGTGGTCGAGAAGGTGACCCCCAGCGTGCTGGCCTCCCACGCCGCCGGCCACACCGAGGACGGCGAGTTCATCGACGAGCACATAAGGCGCACCGTCGACCTGCTGCTGGAGCGCTCCCGCACCCTCGCCGACGCGGTGGACGCGGGCCGGGTCGCGGTCGCCGGACTGTCCTACCGGCTCGCCGACGGCACCGCCCACCTGGTCACCGTCCGCGGCCTCGCCCTCCCGGCGGGCTCGGCGAGCTGACCCCGCTCGACGAACGACACGGCGCTCAGGCCGGGGCTCCCGGCCTGAGCGCCGGCGCGTCGTCGACCCGATGAGTGCCGGCTCCCTCGCCCCGCGGATCCACCGTCGGCGTGCCGGTCTTCCTCGCCCCGCGGAACCCCCGTCGGCGCCCGGCGTGGTGGAGCGAGCGCTTTGCGGAGTCGTACGAGACGTGCGGCGTGCGGCGTGCGGCGTGCGACCGGCCCCCGCCTCAGGCGGCGGTCACCCGGGCGATGAACGCCGCCAGGTTCGCGACGGTCCGCTGGACCTTCTCCTCCAGGGTGAGCGACTCCGGCAGGCGGGCGCCGACGCCCGCGTCCTTCCTGCCCCGCACGTACAGCGGGCAGGCGAGGTCGCCGCACATGTAGACACCCACGGAGTTGCCCTGCTGCCCGGCCCTGCCGGCCTTGGCGGCGACCATGAGGGTCACGCCGCCGGTGTGGATGGTCAGACAGAGCGAGCACATGCTGCGTCGCGTCTGCCACGAGGACGCCCCGGAGGTGCGCAGAGCGAGCGCGACGGGGTGGCCGTCCTCCAGCTCGGTGACGAGGTAGGCGCGGTCGGGGGCCTGTGGGTCCCGCCAGCCGAAGAAGTCCAGGTCGTCCCAGGGTTGTTCGGCCAGGTCGTGCGGAACGGACAGGCGCTTGGCCTCACCTTTGGTGCAGTTCACGAAGGCGGTGCGGATCTCCCGCTCGGTCAGGGGTCTCATGAGTCGCAGGCTAATTTGCCTAAAGCCTTTAGGCAAATGACTTATAGTTGTCGCCGAACAGGAGGATGACTATGGTGAGAGTGGGCCTGACCCCTGAGCGTCTGACCCTGGCGGGGGCCGAGCTGGCCGACGAGGTCGGCTTCGACCAGGTGACCGTCTCGGCGCTCGCCCGGCGCTTCGACGTCAAGGTCGCGAGTCTGTACTCGCATCTGAAGAACTCCCAGGAGCTGAAGACCAGGATCGCCCTGTTCGCCCTGGAGGAACTCGCCGACCGCGTCGCCGACGCCCTGGCCGGACGGGCCGGCAAGGACGCTCTGGCCGCCTTCGCGGACGCCTACCGCGACTACGCCCGCGAGCATCCGGGCCGGTACGACGCGGCACGGCTGCGGCTCGATCCCGAGACGGCGGCCGCCAGCGCCGGCGTGCGGCACGCGCAGATGACCCGGGCGATCCTGCGCGGCTACCGCCTGAGCGAGCCGGACCAGACGCACGCGGTGCGGATGCTCGGCAGCGTCTTCCACGGCTACGTCAGCCTGGAGCTGGCCGGGGGCTTCGAGCACAGCGCCCCCGACGCGCGGGAGTCGTGGGCCTGGATGGTGGACGCCCTCGACGCGCTCCTGCGCGGCAAGGCCACGTCCTGACTCCTGTCCCCCGGGGCCTCGCTCCGGCCCCGCGCCCGCCCCTGACGCACACGAACCATTGAGCAACGGACCGAGGCCCGTCATGAGCACCGAGTACGACCGGATCACCACACCCGTCACCGCGGACCTCCTGCGCGGTCACCTCGACGCGGAGATCACCGCGCACGGTCTGCTGCCGCACCGGCTTCCGGCTCGGGCACGTCGGCAGATTCCCGACGATCAGCTCGCCATCGCGGAGGCCCAGCCCTCAGGCGTGCGGCTGGTCTTCCGCACCGGGGCGAGCGTCATCGAGCTGGACACGCTGCCGACCAAGCGGGCCTATCGGGGGTTCCCGGGTCCGGCGGACGGCACGTACGACCTCGTGGTCGACGGCCGTCTCACCGCCCAGGCCACGGTCGCGGGTGGCAACGTGCTCACGGTCACCGACATGCTCACCCAGTCCTCCGAACTCACCGAGGGGCCCGCCGGCACCGCCCGGTTCGCCGGCCTCCCGGCCGGTGACAAGGAGGTGGAGATCTGGCTTCCGCACACGGAGATCACCGAGCTGATCGCCCTGCGCACCGACGCGCCCGTCGAGGCGGCCCCGGACAGCGGGCGCAGGGTGTGGCTGCACCACGGCAGTTCCATCAGCCATGGCTCCAACGCCATTCACCCGACGGGTACTTGGCCTGCCCTGGCCGCCGCCCGTGGCGAAGTGGAGCTGGTCAATCTGGGGTTCGGCGGCAGCGCTCTGCTGGACCCGTTCACCGCCAGGGCGATGCGCGACGCTCCCGCGGACCTGATCAGCGTGAAGATCGGCATCAACATCGTCAACGCCGACGTCATGCGGCTTCGTGCCTTCGCTCCGGCGGTCCACGGCTTCCTCGACACCATCCGCGAGGGCCACCCCACGACGCCGCTGCTGGTCGTGTCGCCGCTGCTGTGTCCCGTCCAGGAGGACACCCCCGGCCCGCTCGCACCGAACTTCGACGGCAGGACCCTGCGGTTCAAGGCGACGGGCGACCCGACCGAGCGCGCCGCGGGACGCCTCACGCTCAACATCATCCGCGCCGAACTCGCCCGGACCGTCGAGCAGCGGGCGGCCGACGACCCTCACCTGCATTATCTCGACGGCCGTGAGCTGTACGGCGAGAAGGACTACGCGGAATTCCCGCTGCCCGACGAGGTCCATCCCGACCCCGCGGGACACCGCCGCATCGCCGAGAACTTCGCGCGGCTCGTGTTCGGCGCCGGCGGCCTCTTCGCCACCGGGCCCAACTGATCTCCGAGCCAGTCGACTTACCGGCCCACCGGCCGACCGACTGACCGACTGACCGGCTGACCGGCTGACCGGCTGACCGGCTGACCGGGGGCAGAGTGCCGCCAGGCGCTCGCGCTCACCTCGTTCCGGCGTCGGACAGCTCCCCGCGGAGCAGGGAGAAGATCACCTGATCGTGCCACTCGCCCCCGCGCCACTGGGCGGACCGCAGCACACCCTCCCTGGCGAAGCCCGCCTTCTCCAGCGCACGCTGCTCGGCGAGGTTGGCGCAGTCCGTCCAGGCCTGGATCCGCTCGGCCCTGGTGTGGTCGAAGAGGTACTCGGCCAGCAGTCGTTGGGCGCGCGTGCCTATGCCACGCCCGTGCGCGTCCGGCACCAGACCGATCGCCAGGGTCCAGCAGGTCGAGGTCGCGGGGCGCCCCCAGGTGCCGGCGAACCACTCGACCCGGCCCACGGTCCTGCCCGCCTCCGCGACGGAGAGCACGCCGCCGTCGGGGCCGAGCAGGCCGGTCTCCGTGAACCGCCGGCGCAGGCCGGCCGATGAGCCGAAGCCGAACCACTGGTACGGGCCGGCCCCCTCGGGTCCGCTGAACTCGCGTTCGAACAGGTCGAGATCGTCAGCGGTCACTGGGCGCAGCGTGATCTCATCGGTCATGGAACGGCTCCTGATCCTCTCGACCGCACGGCTCGACCTCGCACGGCCGGCGTGGGCAACGGCGCCTGACTGTCCCACACTTGGGGGTGGTTCTTGATCGATCCGATCGGGCCTCGTACGCTCGCTCGATGGGACATGACGATCTTCCGCCCCTCGAACTCGCCTTTCCGGGCCCGGAGCGTGACCGTGGCGTGGCGGCGATCCTGAGCGGTCACAAGACCGCGCTCACGGGTCTCCTGGAGATCTACGAGCACGCCGGGGAGGCAGTACCGGCGGCCGGTCAGCGGTTCGCGGTGCTTGATTCCGACGGCCGTCCGGCCGTCACGATCGAGGTCGTCGAGGTACGCGTCGTTCCCATGAAGGAGATCGACGACGACTTCGCGCGAGCCGAGGGGCGTGGCTACGCCGACGCCGCGCAGTGGCGGGCAGCCCACGAGGAGTTCTTCCGGAGCGAGGGTGTGAGCGGGTTCCTGGGACACACTCCCGTCGTCGATGACGACACCCTCGTCGTGGCCGAACGCTTCCGGGTGGTCGGGACCGGCAGTCCTTGAGCGGACAAACCCGTAGGGGGGGGGGGGGGGGGGGGGGGGGGGGGGGGGGGGGGGGGGGGGGGGGGGGGGGNCCCCCCCCCCCCCCCCCCCCCCCCCCCCCCCCCCCCCCCCCCCCCCCCCCCCCCCCCCCCCCTACGCGGTGGGTATGGAGCTGTCGCCTCAGGTCACCATCGGTACCAGCGACCGCGGCCGCCGCCCGAATTGGCGGAACGCATGACGAAACCGAGGAGCCAGATCACCAGGACGGCGACGGCCACCCACCAAAGGATCTTGACGGCGAATCCGGCGCCGAAAAGGATCAGGGCGAGAAGCAGAACAAGCAAAAGGGGAACCATAGTTATCGACCTCCTGACCCTCCGTCTGCCCTGCTTCGCTTCGCGCATTCCGCCACCGCGCCTTTGTCCGCGGCAGGGGACGGGTTTGTTTGTGAGGGGAGAGGCGGGGCACGAGGGCCGTTACCGAGACAGTGATACGGACGGTTCTGAGGAGGCCCCTTTCATGACTGCCAACGAGAAGGCCAAGGCGAAGACCGAGCAGGCCACGGGCAAGACCAAGGAAGCCGTGGGCAACGCCGTCGGCAATGACCGGATGGCCGCCGAGGGCCAGGCCGAGAAGAGCAAGGGTGACGCTCGCGAGGCCAAGGAAAAGACGAAGGACGCCTTCAAGCACTGACATCTTTTCTCGCTCCACCGGAATGGGCCTTCCCTGCCAGGGAAGGCCCATTCCGGTGTCAGGCGGGATCGAGCAGAATGCGTGCGGTGACGCGCTTGCCGACCGTGTCCCGCAGGACGGCGAGGTCGGCTGCCACGGCTTTCACGATCTCCAGCCCGTGCCGGCCCACCCGCTGGGGATCGGCGTTACTGGCGGTCGGCAGGACCGGGGCGCTGTCCCACACCTCCACCTCAAGCGCTTCCCCGGCCAGGCGCAGGCTGAGCAGGACGGGACCGGGGGCGTACTTGCAGGCATTCGTGACCAGCTCGCTGACCACCAGCTCGGCCAGCCCCACGACACGCGCGGGCACTCTCGGCCGGTCCCCGGACTCGTGCCGGGTGAGGAAGGCGGTGGCCTGATGGCGTGCCTCGGCGATGCACGACCCGTCTCCGGACAGGGCGATGGTCGCCTCTGTCGCTCCGGCGCCCGGTCCGCCGCAACAATCGTCGTCCGGCTCGTTGTTCCGCCCCGCCACTTCGACCCTGTCCCTCCGCATGCCGTCTGCTGCCTGGCCGGGTACCACGCCTGCCGTGCGTACACGTGTGACAGGGCCATCCGGGTCCATAACCAGTACCATGCCCCAGCCGGTCCTCGCCGAGGAAGCACTGGCTTGACCCTGTGTACTGGCTGGTCAGGAGAGCGTGGACGACAACCGAGAGGCATCGGCGGGCGACAGACTGTCGATCACGCTGACCGAAACCGACGGCATCACCGTGGTGGCCGCGCACGGCGAGGTCGACCGCGACAGCGGCCCCCAGCTCCTTCAGGCCCTGACTGCCAGGGACTCTTCGGCGCGCCGCACGGTGCTCAACCTCAGCGGCATCACCTTCATGGACTCCAGCGGCATCAACGTCCTCATCGTCGCCCACCGCTCGGCGCGGAGCGCGGGAGGCTGGCTTCGCCTGGCCGCCCCCAGCCCCTCCCTGTCGCGCCTCATCCAGATCGTCGGCCTCGACGAGGTCATCCCGTGTCGCCCCACCGTCCAGGACGCCCTGCGCGACTGAACGGCCGGACGCGGACGTGGCTGATGCCCGCCACGGGCGTGACGGGCGTCAGGCTGGACGTGGACGGGCGGCGGTTGTCAGCCGGTGGTGAGCAGCCCCTCGCGCAGGCGGTTCAGGCACCGGGACAGGAGCCGGGAGACGTGCATCTGGGAGACGCCCAGGCGCTCACCGATCTGCGCCTGGGTGAGTTCCTCCACGAACCGCATGTGGATGATCTGCCGGTCCCGCTCGTCCAGGGCGGCGATCAGCGGAGCCAGCGCGTGAAAGTCCTCCACCAGCTCCAGCGCGGAGTCCTCGACCCCGATGAAGTCCTGCAGGACGGCTTCACCGTCCTCGCCGCCTCCGATGGCGGCGTCGAGGGAGGTGGAGTTGTAGCCGTTGGAGGCCAGGCGGGCCTCGCGGACCTCGTCCTCGGGCAGGCTCATCAGCTCCGACAGCTCCTTGACCGTCGGATCGCGGTCCAGGCGGCTGCGCAGCTCCTCGGTCGCGTGGGCGAGCTGGACCCGGGCCTCCTGGAGCCGGCGGGGCACGTGGACGGCCCAGGTGGTGTCACGGAAGAACCGCTTGATCTCGCCCACGATGTAGGGGACGGCGAAGGAGGTGAACTCCACTTCGCGGGACAGCTCGAACCGGTCGATCGCCTTGATCAGACCGATCATGCCGACCTGGACGATGTCCTCCATCTCCTCCGGGCCGCGGCTGCGGAACCGGCCGGCCGCGTAGCGGACCAGGGACATGTTCATCTCGATCAGCGTGTTCCGCGCGTACTGGTACTGGGGCGTGCCCTCCTCCAGCACGGTCAGCTGCTGGAAGAACAGCCGCGACAGCTCGCGGGCGTCCTTCGGCGCCACCTGGGAAGGGTCGGCGACCTCCGGCAGCTCAGAAATCCGCGTGCCTGTCGCCAACGTGCTCGTGAGAGCCATGAGGGTCCCCTCCCGGTTCGAATGCGTGCCCGGCCGCCGTCGAGCGGCCGACGGAGCTGCGGTTACCCCGTCTTCTCCCATGCATGCCTGCCACCGCACGAAAGTGTGCGGTTCGGCGTCCAGACCCTCGCCGCACCGCCGCGCGCAAGGCTGTTTCCCCAGGAGCGCAGTGGGTTGACTCGTTTCATAGCCGCCGCGATCGCAGGCTCGGGCCGCGTTGAACCATGATCGGTGGGTGGTCACGTGGACCGCTGGGGCGGATTGCCCTCCGGGGTCGCCCCGTGCCACTCTGACCCGGGCCAGTGGACAGGGTGGGTGAACACCTCAATCGGTCTCGGACACGCCATCGGGGTCTTGACGAGTTCGGAGGCAGTCGAAGGTGTTCTCGGTACAGATCTGGTCGGCGGCGCGGACGGGTGTGCTCACGCTGCGCGGCGAGCTCGACTACGACAGCGCCGTTCAGCTTCAGGAGGCCGCCGATCAGGTGCTCGCCGATGCACGACGGTCGGTGCTCGTCGTGGACTGCTCGGCGTTGGAGTTCTGCGACTCCTCCGGGATCGGCTGCCTGGTGCGGGTGTACCAGCGTCTTTCCGCGCGAGGCGGAGTGCTGCGGCTCGCCGCGGTCCCCGTGTCCGTCGCGCGGGTGTTCGCACTGACGGGCCTGGATACGGCGATTCCGGTCCACGCCACCCTTCATGAGGCCATGGGCGCCGGCGGCACCGTGCCGGCACCCGGCGGCGAGGACGGTCCGTCCCCGCTGCGTTCCGTAAGCTAAAGGTGACAGGGCGATGACCTACGTGACGGACCAGCAGCCCGACCCTGCCACCTCACCGGAGGCCGGTGTTTCCGTTCCGACGAGCGCTGAGCACGATCTACGCGCATTGTTCGGGGAGTCCCCCGCGGTGTTCGCGTCCCTGGCCGGGCCGGCGCACATGGTGGAGGCGGCCAACCCCGCCTTCTTCGCCGCCATCGGCGGCGAAGCCCGGGTGCGCACCGGAGTACCGCTCGGCCGGCTGGCGCCGGAACTCATGGACCAGGGTTTCATCGCCCTGCTCGATCGCGTCTACCGCACCGGCGAGCGGCACGTCGGCCGCGCCGCCCGCGTTGTACTGGGCACCGGGCGTGACGCTCGGGAGGCGTTCTTCGACTTCACCTACGAGCCGCGGCTCGACGCGGGGGGCAACGTGGTAGGCGTCCGGGTCATCGGTGTGGAGATCACCCAACTGATCCACGCCCAGCGGCTGACGGCCGAGCACCGGGTGCTGCTGGAGCAGATCGCCTTCCAGGCACCCTTGAAGCAGGTGCTGGAGGGCATGGCCCGTGCCATCGAGGAGCTGACACCCGACGAGGTCCTCGTCTCGGTGCTGCTCGCCGACGCCGACGGCCGCCACCTGCGCCACGGTGCCGCGCCCAGCCTGCCCGACTTCTACAACGAGGCCATCGACGGCATCCCCACCGGTGAGGGAATCGGCTCCTGCGGCACCGCCGCGCACCGCCGCGCGCCGGTCGTCGTCGCCGACATAGCCACCCACCCCTTCTGGGACGACTTCCGCGACCTGGCCGCGCGTGCCCGGGTGGCGGCCTGCTGGTCCACCCCGATCCTCGCCCGCGACGGCTCCTTGCTCGGCACGTTCGCGATGTACCACCGCACCGCTCGTACGCCGCAGGACGCCGATGTCGCCCTGGCGCGGGTGTTCGCCGAAACCGCCGCGCTGGCCATCGAGCGCCACCAGGCCGAAGAGGCCCGCAAGGCGGCCGAGGCCAAGGAGAAGGCCGCCCGCGACGACCTGGCCTTCCTGCTGGAAGCCAGCACCTCGCTCAACGCCGGTCTGGACTACGCCGAGACCCTGCGGCGGCTCGCCGACCTGTGCGCGCCCAAGCTGGCCCCGCTGTGCGCGGTCGACGTCGTCGAGTCCGGTCGTGTCCGCCGCATAGCCGCCGTGGCGCCCACCGAGGAGGAAGAACGCCTCCTCGCCTCCCACGTCCCGGTCTACGACGCCGACGATGACGCCGTCGCCCGCGTCCTGACCTCCCGGCTGAGCGAGGTCGCCCGCCGCACCCCCACCGGGCCCGGTCCCTGGGACGATCTGAAGGTCACCGCCTACCTGTGCGTCCCGCTGCTCGACCGCGGCCGGATCTTCGGCACCCTGACCCTGCTCACCACCAGCGACGACACCTTCGACGGACACACCGTCGCACTGGCCGAGGAACTCGCCCGGCGCGCCGCCTCCGCCGCGCTGAACGCCCGCCAGTACACCCAGCGCGTCACCCTCGCCCGCGACCTCCAAGCCGGCCTCCTGCTTCCCGAGGTCCCCGCCCTGCCCGGCGCGCGAGTCGCCACGTACTACCATCCCGCCGGCGAAGGGCTCGACATCGGCGGCGACTTCTACGATCTCTTCCCCCTGGGCGATGACACCTGGGCGTTCATGCTGGGCGACGTCTGCGGGCGCGGCGCCACCGCCGCCACCACCACCGCCCTCGTCCGTCACACCGCCCGCGCCGTGGCCTCCCTCCTGCCAGGGCCCGAAGCCGTCGTCCAGGCGGTCAACAAAGCGCTCCTCGACCGGCCCCACAGCCACGGGACCGGCTTCGTCACGCTCGTCTACGGCCACCTCACCCCGCACCGTGACGGCGGCCTCGACATCACCTTCGTCCGCGCCGGTCACACCCTCCCCCTGCACATCGGCGACAGTTCGAGTGCCCGTGCCATCGACTGCGAAGGCGCGCTTCTCGGCATCACCGCCGGCCCTCATCTGGACACCCGCCGCCTCCGCCTCCGTCCGGCGGAGAGCCTGGTGCTCTACACCGACGGCCTCACCGAGGTCCGCGACCCCAAGGGTGAGCAGTTCGGCGAAGAACGCCTGGCCCACGCACTGAGCACGCACCGCCACACCGGGCCCGAGGAGATCATCGCCACCCTCACCGAAGCAGTGCACACGTTCACCGGCACGACGGCCGTGGAGGACGACCAGGCCGCCCTGGTCATCACCGCGGGAGATTCCGACCGGCGGTGTGGCGAGCCGAAATAGGCTGCGCACTTCGAGGAGAAGCGGCGGTCATGGAGCGTCATTCGGGGGCGTGGCCGATGCCGAGTCGCTGGACCGACAGGTGCCCGTCGTCGCCGGTCTCTCCGGGGTGTGGGGGACGGGGAACTGCGCGGCTACCGCTGTTCCCACTGCTCCTTGGTGATCTCGTACCGTACGCCTCCGTGCTCGGAGCCCTCGATCATCTCCATGTCGGCGGGAGTGGGGATGGTTTCCGTGAGCGTCATGCCGAGCTTCTCCATGATGTTGCGCGAACCGTGGTTCACGGACATCGTCTCGGCCCAGACCATGCGCACGCCGAGCTCCTGGAATGCCTTGACCAGCAGGGCTCGTGAGCCCTCGGTGGCATAGCCGCGGCCCCAAGCCGCCTGTCGCAGCCGGTAGCCGAGTTCCACCTCGTCGAGCGGGCCTTCCGGCTCGGGACGCAGGATGAACCAGCCGATGAACGCGCCGCCTTCCTTCTCGTGCGCGGCGAACAGGCCGAGGTCGCCGCCCCACTTCTGGTAGCCGGCGAGGATGTTCGGCAGGTAGCGGTCGCGGACGATCTCCGGCCGCGTCGGAAGGCCACCGGTCAGGTAGCGCATCACCGCCGGGTCGCTGTCCAGCTCGATCAGGAGGTCCGCGTCATCGGCGGTGAAGCGGCGCAGGGCCAGGCGCTCGGTCTCCAGGTAGGTTTCCACGAGGTGATCATGCCTGAAGCGGGTCGAACAGCCCAGCGGATTTACCTTCCCCGCCCGGTACCGCACTGCCCTAGAGTCGCCGCATGCGACGGCGAACGGGACTGGCGATGGGCGGGGTTGCGGCCCTGGCCTGGGGTGAGTGGCTGAACTGGCGCTGGTCCCGGGCCCTCGTGGGGAACGGCGGTGGCGCATCCGAGGCCGTGGTCGTGCTGGGGTACCGCAATCCGCGGTCGACGGCGAACTTCATCAACCGCTGGCGGGTTCGTGCCGGGATTCGCTCCGCCGCCGACGAGGCGCGAGGCACTCGCGTGATCTTCAGCGGCGGTCCGGCCGGCAGCCGCGTCGCGGAAGCCCGACTGATGGCTGACTACGCGAAGTCGGTGCTCGCGTTCGACGGCACAGTGCTTCTGGAGGACCGGAGTGCGACGACCTGGGAGAACATCGCGAACGTGATCCCCTTGCTCGAGGATGTCGACCGCATCAAGATCGTCTCCCAGCCGGCTCACGCGCTCAAGGCCCGTGCGTATCTGCGGCGGCAGCGCCCTGATCTCGCCGAGAGGCTCGTGCGAGCAAGTGACTACCGCCTGGGCGAGTGGGTGATCGGCAAACCGCTGCTGGCTCTGTACGGGCTCTGGTCGCTTCGCGGTCTGACGGCCGAGGAGCGGAAGGTCACGCGGTAGCCCGCCGGGCGCTCACTCAACCACTGGACGTCTCCCCCGGGTTGCTCCCCTGTTCTTCGAGGAACTTGCTCACTTCCTGGGCGAGGGAGTTCCTGCCCTTGCCGGACTTCTTCGACGGCGTCGTGGCGGACTCGGGCACGTCGACACCGCCTACCCACACTTGGGCGGTGGTCGGTTCCTCGTCGATTCTCATGTGCACCTGGATGCCGATGATGTCCAGGTGCCGGGCGGGAGCGGCGGCGTAGAAGGTCGCCGTGGCCCGGCGGAGCGGATAGAGCTTGAAGCCCTTGATCTCCTTGCTGTGGTAGTCGACGAGGGCAGGGTCGCCGTCACCGCCGTACCGCACGTCGAGATGGCGTCGCTCCAACTCGATCCAGAACCACTCCTCGGCCCGGTTCTCAACGGTGACGCGGAAGCTGAAATAGGTGAGTTTCCGTGCCTGGCTGTCCCGCCCCTCGGGTGGGACGTCGTCCTTCTTGACGGAGTGGACGCGGACCCGTATTCCTTCGTGGTCCGCGTCGTACTCGCGCCAGTCGCCGATGACGTTCGGTCGATGCATCCCCACCCCTGGCCTCTCTCGCCGGCTTGGTCCGAGGTCACACCAAGATTACCGAGCGCCCTGGCCTGGGGCGGTGCTGTTCCCCAGGTGAGTGAGGGCAGCCGTGACCAGAGCCTGGACGCCGGTGTCCAGGGTGGGCTGCAGAACCGGAGCGAAGCGGGAGCTGTGGTTGACCGGGATGTCCTGGGCCACGGTGCCGCGTTGCCGGGCGGCCTCGTAGGCGGCCGGGTCGACACAGCCCAGGGCCCAGTAGGTGTACGGGATGCCGAAGGCGTCCGGGATCCGGCTGAAGTCCTCGCTTGCGCTCTGCAGTTCGACGGTGACGGCGCGCTCCCCGAACATCTCGGAGAAGGCGGCGGCCACCTCGCGGGTCACGACGTCGTCGTTGACGGTCGGCGGGAAGCGGGTGCCCTCCTCGATCTGCGGCGCGCGGGTCGTCCCGGAGGCGTCGCACTCGGCGTGGACGATGCGCCGCACGGCGTCCAGGACGGCCCGCCGGGTGTCGTCGTCGTACGTGCGGACGTTCACCAGCAGCTCGGCCGACTCCGGAATCACGTTGCCGCTGGAGCCCGCCTGCACGGAGCCCACGGTGACCACGACCGGTTGGGTGGCGGCCAGCTCGCGCGAGACGATCGTCTGCAGACGTACGACGATCATCGAGGCGATCACCACAGGGTCGATGGCCGCCTGCGGTGCCGAGCCGTGGGCGCCCCGGCCATGGACCGTGATCCTCATGTTGTCCGCCGCGGAGAGGAAGGACCCGGCGCGCGTGCCGACCTGTCCGGCCGGACAGGGCAGCACGTGCTGGGCGAACGCGACGTCGGGGCGGGGAACGCGGTCGGTGAGCCGGTCGGCGAGCATTGCGTCGGCGCCGTCTCCCGGTTCTTCGGCGGGCTGGAACAGAGCCACCAACGTGCCGTGCCACGCCCCCGGCGCGGCGGCCATGAGCCGAGCGGCCCCCAGCAGGCAGGTGACGTGCATGTCGTGCCCGCAGGCGTGCGCCACGGGCACCCGGCGGCCGGAAGCGGCCGTGGCCTCGGCCGTGCTGGCGTAGGGCAGACCGGTCTCCTCGAGGACCGGCAGGGCGTCCATGTCGGCCCGCAGCAGGACGGTCGGGCCCTCTCCGTTGGTCAGCACACCGACCACACCGGTGCCGCCGATCCCCTCGTGCACCTGGTAGCCGCAGTTTCTCAGGCGCTCCCCCACCCGGGTCGCGGTGCGGTGCTCCTGGTGTCCCAGCTCGGGGTGGGCGTGCAGGTCCTTGTAGACGTCTTCGAGCTCGGACCGGAGGTCACCGAGCCCGGCCAGCACGGCGGCAGCGGAATCCTTGAGCGTCATGGCTGTGTACTCCTCCGTCTCGCGGGGGCCGCGGCGTCCGGACGGGTCAGTGGTCCGGGCCCTTCGACGACCCCGGCCGCCAGTCGCGGCTGCCCGGCAGTCTCCAGCCCCAGGTGAGCGCGGCCAGCCGCAGCGAGACGCCGACCGTGATGCCGGCCAGGACGCCCACGGTGGGTGCGCCGAGCCGGCTGCACACCACCATCACGGCGCTCACCAGCACCGCGACGGTCGCGTACAACGGGGTGCCGCCGAAGACGGCGGGGGTCCGTGCGAGCAGCAGATCCCGGATGGCCCCGCCGCCGACCGCGGTGATGGTGCCCAGGAGCACCGCCGACAGCCAGCCGAGGCCGACTGAGAGGGTCTTCTGCGCCCCGGCGACCGCCCACACGCTCAGCGCCGCGGCGTCCAGGAGGTGGAAGACCCGGCCCGAGGTGGGGCGGCTCAGGTCGGCGACGAAGGCCAGCAGGGTGCCGGCGGCGGCGACCGTCAGGTAGGTGTAGTCGGTCAGGGCCACGGGTGTGCCGTGCTGGAGCAGGGTGTCGCGGAGGATTCCGCCGCCCAGGCCGGAGACGATGCCGATGACCAGGAAGCCGAAGAGGTCCAGGCGACGGCTCCGGGCCAGCACCCCGCCGAGCATGCCGTTGGCGAACACCCCGCTCAGGTCCAGCGCCCGGGTCAGCTCGGTCACGCTCTCGGGTGACAAGGACCGGGCCACGGACACCAGCGTCTCCCTTCGCGCCGTCGCGCTTCCACCATCGAAGCAGCCGTAACGGCGCCCTGCCCGCCAGGGACGGCCGCGAGGCAGGTGGACATGGATCGCCCTCGCCCGGTGCGCTCGCCGTCGAGTCCCCGGTGGGCCATGGGCCCGCAGCCGACCGAGTCACTCTACGTGACCCCGTACAGCCATTTCAGCGACAAAAGGTAAGAACCCGGTAAGCGGCCCGCAATGCCGGATAGGCCGCCCACCTGCGGGTTCACGCAAAGCGATAGACGCTTCAACGATTCGCCCACCGCGTTCGACATGCCACCCCGCCACGCTCGGGCCAGCCTGAGTTCGCGAGTCACCGCCGAATGGGCGACCCGCTCCCAGGGGGGAACCTCCGACGAACACAGGAGACCCGCAATGAGCACCACCCGAGACCACCGCACCGCTCGCGCGATCGCCGCCGGCGCCCTGTCCGCCGCCGTACTGTCGACCGGTGCGGCCGGAGCCGTCGCCGCGACCGGGACGCCGACCCCCAAGCCCTCCATGACCCGCACGGGCATGCCGAGCATGAAGCCGTCGCGGACGGCGACGGCCATGGGCTCGATCACCGTTTCGGCCAACCGCAAGGCCGTCAAGGTGGGCAACACCGTCGTGTTCACCGGCCGGGTCAAGGGCATCAAGGCCGGTTCGACACTGGTGCTCCAGCACATGCGCAACGGCAAGTGGACGACGCTGAAAACCACGGCGGCCGTCAACAAGAACGGCACCTACACGATCAAGCGGACGTTCACCAACAAGGGCACCGAACAGGTGCGGGTGGCGACCAAGTCCGGCACGTTCCACTCCTCGCCGCTCACCGTGAACGTCAGCTGACCCTGCGCTGACCCGGGGCGACCTCCGGTCGCAGCGGCGTCCGGAACGGCGGCGGGGCTGGGCAGGACGATCCTGCCCGACCCCGCCGTCCAGCGTTCCCACCCGCCCCTGACAGCCGCGGCGGCACCGGGTGCGCGGTGACATCCTCCGTGAATCAGTGGCTCCAGGACCTGTCGAAAAGGGTGCATTTCAACCTACGATGGGCCGAACCTCTGCCGGGCCTGCGGCGCGAACGCGCGCCGTAGCCTTCGCCCGATCTGCCCGCGCGCGGGCCCAGAGGTGCACCATGACCAGCTCCTTCAGCGGATATCCGAAGAACTCCACGTGGCGGGACCGGGCCGCGTGCATCGGGGAAGACCCCGAGATCTTCTTTCCTCTCGTGGACCTTCCCGCTCCCGGTACGGAGGCCTCTCTGGCCCGAGCTGTCTGCCGCCGCTGTCCCGTGATCATCGACTGCCGCACGTGGGCTCTCGACCACGGTGAGGACGACGGCATATGGGGTGCCACCACAGCCGCGCAGCGCCGTGCCATCCGCCGGGCCACCACGGACCCCGCCCCTGCCATGGCCCCACGGCGGGACGAGGACTCCTTGGGTGAGTGACGAGACCGGCCGCGGGCGCGGTCAGGGCGGCCCCTTGTCGCCGACCGCGGGCGGGGGCGGCTCGCCGAAGCGGACGGAGATCTTCTCGAAGCCCTTGAAGGACTCGGCGGTCGCGTAGGAGCGGTAGGCGCGCAGGTCACCCGTGGCGAGGTGCACGCGGTCGGTGAACGGAGTGAGCAGGCTGCGCGGCCACAGCCGCAGGCAGCGCACGGCGACGATCTCGGCCGCGGTCAGGTAGACCAGGGCGGCGAGGTAGATCCAGGCGAGCAGGCCGAGCACGATGCCGAACATGCCGTAGGTCGCCGTGGCGCCGCGCAGCACGTGCCCGACGTAATAGGAACCGCCCCACGACAGCACCTGCCAGGCGCACGCGGCTCCCAGCGCGGGGCCGTACATCAGGCGCAGCGGGAGTTTGCGCCGGGTCATGATCCGGTAGCTGATCATCAGCAGCGCGGCGTTGACCGCCACCGCCACGACGCCGATGGCCACCCGGATGCCGGTCGCCAGGCTCTCCCCCGCGACACCGGCCACGGAGCCCGCGGCGGACAGCGCCGACGTGAGGACGACGCCGACCGCGAGCAGCAACAGGAAGGAGAGCCCCCTGACCCGTGACCGCAGGGGATCGGGACGTGCGTGTCTCGGCACGGCGAAGATCTTGTTCAGGGCGTGCTGGACCGCCTGGGCGATCCCCAGGGCGCCGTAGGCGCTGCCGATGACACCCACCGCGACCGCGGCGCCGCTGCCGTGGAACGAGTGGATGTTCTGTCCGAGCTGATCGCCGATCACGGGGAACTCGCCGAGCGCGGAGTGGAGCACGGAGTGCTGGAGCTGCGCATTTCCGTGCAGGGAACTGCTGAGGAGAGCGACGAGGAGCAGCAGCAGCGGGAACAGGGAGACGAAGCCGTAGTACGTCAGCAGCGCGGCCAGATACGTGGCCTGGTCGTCGAAGAACTTGTACGTGACCGCGAGCGGCATCCCCGCCCACCGGTGCCGCCGCTGATATCGGTCCAGCCGGGCCAGCACGCCCATGTGCCCTCCCACCGCTCGCGCGGGTCTCCGAGCCCTGATGGGAGACACCGCAGCATCCCTGTGCCCCCGCCCGTGCGGTCCCACACGGCCCGGCCGGTCGGCCGACGGCGCCCGGGCGTCGGCCGCGCGTACGGCGGCGCGCGAATTCGATCGACAGTGCGGTTCGGCCGACCTGGGGTCCGTGCTTGTGACAGCGACCGTGCAAGACGTCGCGGCCCCCTCCGTCACGTCGGGGTGCGCGTGGTGATACGGATCGCCGCTGAGCGGGTCGTGGGCACGCTCGCGAAGTGACACCTGCCCCGGCCGTCGCTCCCTTCACGAACATCGACAATTCTGATCGCCGGATCATCACATCAGACGGCTTGCCGATCATCTTGGATCATTCCTGAGCAGACCTCTCCCCCGGCGGGTGGGCGCGCATACGGTGCGATCACGGGCGGGCACCGGAGATCGGAGCCGGCCGCAGCCAGTAACCAAGGGGAGGGCGCCGATGGCGACCGTGGAAGTGGCGTTGAAGGAAATGGTGACCGGGATCGAGGGGGCGCTGGGGGCGGCCGTCGTCGACTACACCAGCGGGATGGCTCTGGGCACCCTGGGCGGGAGCAAGGACCTGGACCTGACGGTCGCCGCGGCCGGGAACACGGACGTGATCCGCGCCAAGGTGCGCACCATGGAGCTCCTCGGCCTCAAGAGCCAGATCGAGGACATCCTGATCACGCTCGACAGTCAGTACCACCTCATCCGGCTGGTGACCGGCCGGGACGGGAACGGCCTGTTTCTGTACCTCGTGATCGACAAGGCCCGCTCGAACCTGGCCATGGCGCGCCACCAGCTCAAACGGGTCGAAGAGCAACTCGAGGTCTAGGCCTTCCGGAAAACGGGCCGACGCATGCTCACCAATTGAAGACTTCTTCAAGCCATCACTTGGAGAGGATGACAATTCATGAACGGGAGCCGCCCGGACCGAGAAAAATGAATAGGCACGACTCATGGCGCGGCTGTGTCCCCGGACACCGCCGCGCCGTGAGAGGCCACTAGACAGGCAGGAAGAACGTCATGCAGGTACCGCTCTATCAAGCCAAAGCCGAGTTCTTCCGCATGCTGGGGCATCCCACGCGCATCAGGGTCCTGGAACTGCTGCAGCACGGCCCGGTCCCGGTACGGGACCTGCTCGCCGACATCGAGATCGAGCCCTCCAGCCTCTCGCAGCAACTGGCCGTCCTGCGCCGCGCCGGCATCGTCGTGTCCACCCGAGAGGGTTCCACCGTCACCTACGCGCTCGCCGGTGGCGATGTGGCCGAACTCCTGCGTGCGGCCCGCCGTATCCTCACCGAGTTGCTGGCCGGACGGAACCAGTTGCTGGCCGAACTGCAGCAGACCGACACCTCGCCGCCACCGGCAACAGCGGCGAGCAGACCTTCCGTCGAGACCGGCGCCCACTGAACCGGGGGCTCAAGTTCCGGTCGGACGCGTCCAAGCGGGTTGTTCGTGCGACGTGGACGAGCCGAAAACCGGGTCGCCGCCGTTGTCCACGGCAGCCAAGACCGACGTGAGAAAGGCCCGACCGATGCACCGCAACACGTTCCTGCTCTCGCTGTGCGCCCTCATCACCGCCGCCGCGACGGGATTCCTCGCCACCACCGCGCTGCGCAACCACCACGACCCGCACTGACGGCGCCCCGATCACCGGCTGCCGGCCGTGGAGAACAGCCGTAGGGGCCCGTCGTCGACGGGCCCTGGTGCGGCTGCCGGCCCGGGACGCCTCCGGTCGCTCACCTCGCCGTCACGGCGGATGCTCAGTCGAGACAGAACTCGTTGCCCTCGACGTCCTGCATCACGATGCAGGACTCGTTGTCCTCATCGGCGACCAGCACCTGCACGCATGTCGCGCCGAGCGCGACCAGCCGATCACACTCGGCCTGGAGCGTGGCGAGGCGCTCCGCGCCCACGAGGCCGGTGCCGACGCGCACGTCGATGTGCACACGGTTCTTGGCGACCTTCCCTTCGGGGACGCGCTGGAAGTACAGCCGCGGGCCCACGCCCGAGGGATCACCGCAGGAGAACCAGGCACCCTGCTGCTCGGGCGGCAGGGAGCGCTCGTACGCGTCCCACGTGGCGAACCCTTCCGGTGGCGCCGGTACGACGTACCCCAGCACCTCGCACCAGAAGCGGGCGACGCGCTCGGGTTCGGCGCAGTCGAAGGTGATTTGGATCTTCCTGATCGATGACACCGGCGCACCATAGCAGGGGGCTCTGTCGCGCATCTCCCCATTAAAAGCAGGCATGTTGCCAGGCGGTGCCAGGATCCCGCGGCGAGCGTCAAGGACTCGTGCCGGCGCTCCACGGCGGCCCGAAGTCCGGCACGCCGCCGGTCCCCCGGCCGGGCCCGGCGGCGTACCGGGCGTGTTCGGTCAGCCCACCGACGTCTCGGGCATCCGCACCTCGCGCATCCGCACCTCGGCAAGCGGGGCTCTGTCCGCCGCGGAGGCGCGGGGCGCGGAGGCGCGGGGCGCGGAGGCGCGGGGCGCGGGCCAGACCTCCTCCGTGCCGAGGTAGGAACGTGCCGCCTCCAGGGCCTGGGTGACCTCGCGCGTACCGGTCGACACGCACAGGGTGTACGCCAGGTCCTGCAGAGCCGGGCTGGGGGCGGTCGCCCCGGAGAGTGTCTCCTCGGCGAGGAGGGTCTCGTACTCCTTCACGAGCCGGCGCAGGGTGGCCGGAAGCGGCATCAGCATGCTGGAAGGCTCCTTGGGGTGAGGACAGACGGGGTCATGCCGGGCGGCGGCCGCTGGTGGGCCGCGCGGGGCGCTCGGCGAGGGCTTCGTCGCGTACGCGGGCGCAACTGCGGCTGATGAGCCGGGAGACGTGCATCTGGGAGATGCCGAATCGGTCGGCTATACGGCTCTGCGTCATGCCCTCGAAGAACCGCAGGTAGAGGATGGCCCGCTCCCGTTCGGGCAGCCGGCGCAGTCCCTCCTTGGCCGCCTCGCGGTCGACCACGACGTCGTAAGCGGCGTCCGCCGCGCCCAGGGTGTCGGCGAGGCAGTAGCCCTCGTCCCCCGCGGACAGTTCGGCGTCCAGGGACAGGGTGCTGAAACTTTCCAGGGCCTCCATGCCCGCCCTGACCTCTTCCTCCGTGAGGCCGGTGTGCGTGGCGATGTCGGCGGGTGTGGGTTCGGGGGCGCCCGGGTTCTGGGTGAGTTCGCGACGGGCCACGCGTACGCGGTTGCGCAGTTCCTGCACCCGGCGGGGCACCCGCAGGGCCCACATCCGGTCCCGGAAGTGCCGCTTGACCTCGCCGGTGATGGTCGGCACCGCGTAACTCTCGAAGGCGCCGCGTGAGGGGTCGAAGCGGTCGACGGCTTTGACCAGTCCCAGGGCGGCGACCTGCCGCAGGTCCTCGATGGACTCGCCGCGGTCGCGGAAACGCGAGGCGATCCGGTGGGCCATGGGGAGCCAGGCGGCGACGAGTTCGTCTCGTACGGCCTCCCGCTCGGGTCCGTCCCCGAGTTCCGCGAGTCGGGCGAAAAGGACGGCCGTGTCGGGTGCGTCGTCGTGGTTCCGCCGCGCGGGTGGTTCAGCGGCGGGTGCGGTCTCGAGGGTGCTGGGACGGCATTTCGACGTGTCGGTGAGCATGCGGATGTGCTCCTGAGCGATCTTACGGCGGCCCCGTGGACGGCGCCCGCGGGGTCGGTTCCGAACGGTGACTGTCAGGTTTGCCGCACGGGAACGGTCCGGGGTCGCTGGACGGAACCAGCAGCCGGGCCCAACCCGCTGGGCACGCGCCTCCGGTCCGAAGCACGAAATCCCGTTTGCCCTGCGGTATCACCTGCAAACCGGGCATTCGCGTTCCACATCGGCGCACCGCATGCTCCGACGCCACGTGCGCGCTTCAGCGCCGGCCCCTCGGGTGCTCGGCGTCCTTGGAACCGACCGCCTTTCCGCTCACGAGGCGCGCCGCAGCGGCGCGATGGTGGCGGGGCCGATTGCGTCGGCACCGAACTTCGCGCGGATCCGGTCCATGGTCTCCTCGGCGACGAGCCGGGACTCGCGGGCTTGGTCCAGGCTGATCTGCTGGGCCACCTCGTCGGCGGCCACGAGATCCTCGCCCTTCAGGACGATGCCGGTCAGGCGGGCGCGCTGGAGCCCGGCGGCGTCCATCAACTGGTAGGCCAGGATGCGCAGGTCCTCGTCATGGGCCGACGGCTCGGGCAGGCGGCGTGTCCTGTCCCAGCCGGTGCCACCCGCGAACTTCAGGGTCAGGGTCAGGGCTTGGGCGGCCTGGCCGCGGCGGCGCAGCAGGTGTCCGAGCTGGACGACCAGGTCCAGCAGTGCCGCCCGGACGGTGGCGCCGTCGAGGGTGTGCCGGGGGAAGCGGTGCCGTACGCGGGCGGAGGCGGGCAGCGCCCGGGGTACGACGGGGCGGGGGTCGATGCCGCGGGCACGGTCGGCGGCGAGCCTGCCGGCCTGCTTGCCGAGGAGGCGTTGGACGGTGGCCGGGGAGACGGCGGCGAGCAGGCCGACCGTGTGGACGCCGTAGTCGCACAGGACGGCCGCCTGCCGGGGGCCGATGCCGTGCAGGGCCTCCAGGGGCAGCGGCCCGAGCCATCCGGAGACCTGATCGGCCGGGACGGCGAGGACACCGCCGGGGCCGGGGACCTGCCCGGAGGCGGTCGCGGCGACCGTGATCGTGGGACCGATGCCGACCCGGACGTCGACGCCGAGGCGTGAGATGGACCGGACTCGCAGCATCTCGCCCAGATGCGCGGCGTCGCTGCCGTGGTACCGCAGGGCGCCCTTGAGCTCCACCAGGGCGCAGGTCGGCGGCAGCGCCTGGACGGTCGGGGACAGATCCGCGATGAGTTCGAGCACCCTCCGGTACAGCTCCTCCGGCAGTCGGTCCGGGCACCGCACGTGCATCACCGTCGGCTGCGCGACCTGCGTCTTTCCGTTCTCCACGGCGGTCACCTCCACTCCCGACCATATCGAACAGGAAATCGAACACGCGAGTGGTGGCGCTTCTGGGAATAACCGTTTGGCGGATCACCGCGGCCACTGCTAGCTTTCCGGAGGCCGTGCGAGAGAACGAGGAGGTGGTACCCGTGAACGCAGTATCGACGTGGGTGCTCTCCTCCGGGGTCACGGTCGGGCGGTAGGTCGTCCGGGAGCGCCGTTCAAGCGCACTCCCGAAAGGCACGACCATGCACTTCACTTCCGAACAGCGCCTCGACGACGGTGTCCTCGAGCGCGAATTCACCCTCGGCGAGATCCCGGGCATCCTGTGGACGCCCGCGTCCGCGTCCGTATCCGCACCGGCGCCGCTGATCCTGCTCGGCCACCCTCCCCTCGGACTGCGCAGGATGTACCCCCGGCTGGCGGGGCGGGCCCGGCAGGCCGCGGCGGACGGCTTCGCCGCGGCCACCATCGAGCTTCCCGGCAGCGGTGACCGGCCCCGCCGGCCCGCCGTCGACCAGGCCCGCGCCGACCTGCGCCGAGCCGTGGAGGCCGGTGAGCCGGTCGGCGACGAGATCATCGACGCCCTCGTCCTCCCGCTGGTCGACAAGGCGGTCCCGGAATGGCAGACCGCCCTCGACGCCCTCCTTTCGCTGCCCGGGATCGGCGGCCCGGTCGGGTACTCGGGAGGAGTGATCTCCATCGGCGTCCGGCTCGCGGTGGTCGAGCCGCGCATCGTGGCCGCCGGCCTCTTCGCCGGGAGCTTCGTGCCTCGCGCCACGTTCGAGGAGGCACGCCGGGTCACCATTCCGCTGCACGTCCTGCTCCAGTGGGACGACGAGGGGAACGACCGGCAGGCGGCCCTGGAACTGTTCGACGCCTTCGGCTCCAAGGAGAAGACCCTGCACGCCAACATGGGCGGACACACCGGCGTCCCGCAGTTCGCGGGGGACGACGCGGCCCGGTTCTTCACCCGCCACCTGTAGTGAGGCCGGGCCGTCGGTCCCGCGGCCGGGGACAGGCGGTGGACGGCAGTCAGGACGCCGCTCATCGAGGACAGGGCCCCGGCCCGCCCCGGTGGCGGTGACCGGCGGACGCACGGACGCACGGACGCACGGACGCACGGACGCACGGACGCACGGACGCCCCGACCGTGGCGGCAGGCGCCATCGGCGCTGCCGGCCGGTCGGGGCGGCGGCTCAGCCGCCGCCCTACGGCCGGAGGCTCCGCGGAGCCGGGGGCAACTGGGTGATCAGCTCGTCGATGACCGGGGGGCGGAGACCGGGGCGGTGCACCGCGAGGAACTCCCGGCGCAGCGGGGCGGTCCCGGGCGGCAGCACGACCCGCTGGAGTCCGCTGCGGTCGGCGTCCGCGCTGATGACACCTGCCCGGATCACCCGATCTGACCTTGGGGAGCCCGACAGGAGCTTCAGATCGAGCTGCTTCACCATGCGTGACTCTCGCATCGCGATCCATCGCTTTACATGTACCACCCTGCCGCGTCACAGTCGGCACACCGGACGGCCCCTCACCGGTGCCGTATGCCGACTGGGCCGGTCGTCCGCGTGAACGGCGTCCCTTCCGGAAAGCTGAGGCCATGGCCATCGACCTGAACGCTCTGCGAGCCCACTTCCCCTCCCTCGGCTCCGGCCTCGCCTTCTTCGACGGCCCCGGCGGAACCCAGACCCCCCGCCCCGTCGCCGAGGCCATCGCCGCCACCCTGACCGGCCCCCTGTCCAACCGGGGTGTCACCAGCCCGTCCGAACTCAACGCCGAGCAGGCCGTGGTGGCGTTCCGGGCCGCCTACGCCGACCTGCTCGACATGCCCGCCGACGGCATCGTCCACGGCCGCAGCGCCACCCAGCTCACCTACGACTTCTCCCGTCATCTCGCCAAGGACTGGAAGAGCGGCGACGAGATCGTCCTCAGCCGGCTGGACCACGACTGCAACGTCCGCCCCTGGGTGCAGGCCGCCCAGCGTGCCGGAATGACCGTCCGCTGGATCGAGATCGATCCCGACACCGCGGACCTCGACCTCGACTCCGTCGAGCGCGCGTTGTCACCGCGCACGCGTCTGGTCGCCCTGACCGCGGCCTCGAACGTGCTGGGCACCAAGCCGCCGGTTCGGCGGATCGCCGATCTGGCGCACGAGGCCGGGGCCCTGGTGTTCGTGGACGGCGTGCACTACGCCGCCCACCACCTCGTCGACGTACCCGCCCTGGGCGCTGACCTGTTCGTCTGCTCCCCTTACAAGTTCCTCGGGCCGCACTGCGGTGTGCTCACCGGCTCCCCCGAGCTTCTGGACACCATCCGGCCCGACAAGCTCCTGCCGTCGTCCGACGCGGTGCCCGAGCGGTTCGAGTTCGGCACCCTGCCGTACGAGATCCTGGCGGGCGCCACCGCCGCCGTGGACTTCCTCGCCGCCCTCGATCCGGGCGCACAGACCACCCGCCGTCGGCGGCTCACGCACTCGCTGGCCTCCCTGCACGAGCACGAGCGGACGCTGCGCGCCAGGCTGGAGGAGGGCCTGCGAGCCTTCGGGCCCGCCGTCACCCTGCACTCCAGGGCAGCCGAGCGCACCCCGACCCTCCTGATGTCCTTCGACGGCCGTGACGCCCGCGAGGCCCAGGCGCACCTGGCCGCCCGCGGTGTGGTGGCGCCCGCCGGGTCGTTCTACGCGTACGAGCCCTTCACCGCGCTCAAGCTCGAAGACCCGGCACTGCGGGCCGGGGTCGCGCCGTACAACACCGCCGAGGACGTGGACCGGCTCCTCGACGGCCTGTCCACGTTCCTCTGACGCGGCGCGTCGGTGGCCTGCGCGTCAGCTCCGGCCCGGGCGCACCGGTCGCACCGGCAACGCTTCGACGCTGTTGCCGATGAAGCTGCGCTGACGGGGCAGTTCCGCCTCGGGGACGGCGAGGTCGAGGTCCGGGAACCGGGTGAACAGCCGTTCCAGGGCGATCGTGGCTTCGAGGCGGGCGAGCGGGGCGCCCACGCAGTAGTGCGCGCCCTGCCCGAAGGAGAGGTGCCGGGCCGCACCGGGCCGGGTGACGTCGAAGCGGTCGGCGTCCGGGCCGTGGAAGGCCGGGTCGCGCCCGGCGGCGGTGTAGCCGGCGAGGACCGGGGTGCCCCTCGGGATCACGGTGCCGCCGAGGTCCAGGTCGCGGGTCGGGTAGCGGAACGGGAACCAGCTGACCGGGCCGTCCCAGCGCAGCGTCTCGTCCACCACGTCCGACCAGGTTGCCCTGCCCTCCAGGACCAGTGCAAGTTGGTCACGGTGGGTGCACAGGGCCCGTACGGCGTTGCTGATCAGGTTGAGTGTGGTCTCGTGTCCGGCGACCAGCATCAGGCGCATCGTTCCGATGAGTTCAGCCTCGCTGAGCCGGTCGCCGCCGTCCTCGCGGGCGGCTGTCAGGGCGCTGGTCAGGTCGTCGCCGGGGGTGGCCCGGCGGGCGGCCGCGATCGTGCCGAGCAGCCCGACGAGTTCGCGTACGGCGGCCATCACCTCCGCCGGAGTGGTGTCGGTGGCGATGATCACCGTGTAGCTCAGCTCGTGCACCCGGCCCCGGTGCTCGGGGTCGACGCCGAGCAACTCGCAGATGACGCTCAGCGGGAGCGGGAGCGCGAAGTGGGTGCGCAGGTCGGCGATCCCGTCGGGGTCCTCGGCCGCGGCCCGGCCGAGGTCGTCGAGGAGACCGGCGGTCAACTCCTCGATGCGGGGCCGCAGTCGCTCCACCTGGCGGGCGGTGAAGGCGTTGCCGACGAGGGAGCGCAGGCGGCGGTGGTCGGCGCCGTCGGCGGTGTGCATGCCCTGGGCGTTGGCGAAGACCCGCAACGGCCAATCCGCTGGAATCGTCCCGTCGTTCAGGGCCGGCCAGTGACGGGCGTCCTTGGCCACGTCGGGGTGGGACAGGAACTCCTTGAGCGCGTCGTGCCCCAGGACGACCGCGGCGGGGACCCCGCCCGGCAGGGTGATGTCCGCGACGGGCCCCCGGGCCCGCAGATCGGAGTTCAGGGCGTGCGGGCAGCCGCCGGCGGCGTCGACAGTATGAGCGGACGCGGAAGCGGGGATAGGGGACGACAAGCCGGAACTCCTGACCGACGGAACGGATACCGGCCCAACAGTGCGGCTCCGAAGCCCTGTTGCACAAGTCGGTCCCGCCGACGTCTCGGCCGGCGCCCCGGCAGAACGCCTGACCGGACAGCCGGGGGGCTTCCCGAGCCGTAACCCCTGGCTACGCGGCGGGCACCCGCAAGGCGGCGAGTACCGGGAGGTGGTCCGTGGCTGTGCGGAGGTCCTGTTCCGTGATGCCGGGGAGTCCCATCGGTACCCCGCAGCCCAGTACCTCCACGCCCGGCGTCGCGAAGACCGCGTCGATGCGTTGTAGCGGGTCGCCCAGCCTGGTCGTGTGCTCGCGGCCCCATGGTCTTGTCGCCCAGCCGTCCTGCAGGGCGTCCGCGAGGAGGCCGAAGGTGCGGCCGTCCGGGCGGTCGTTGAGGTCGCCCGCGGCGACGGCGTGCGGCACGTCCAGGGCGGACAGCCGGTCGAGGAGCAGCCGGCCCTGTTCGTAGCGCTCCTGGTCCTGGATGCTCAGATGACAACTGAGCACGCCGAGCCGGGCCCGGCCGAACCGCAGCACGGCGGTCGCGAAGCCACGCTGGTGGAGGCCGGGGATGCGGGGCAGCAGGACGTCCTCGGTGCGCTCCACGTGGGCGCGGAGCGAGGAGAGGATCATGGGGCCGGAGGCGGTGGCGCCGCCGGAGACGTACACCAGCCCGGAGGTTCGGGCGAGGCGGGCGGCGGCCTTGCGCCAGCGGAAGAACCGCGGCGCCTCCTGAACGCAGACGACGTCCGGCCGGCAGGTCCGGATCACCCGGGCGAGGGCCTCGACGTCGTCGCGCATGGAGCGGATGTTGTAACTGAGCACGCGCACGACCACGGAGCCGTCGGACTGCGTCGCCGATTCGGGCAGATCGCGCACGGCTCCCCTTTCCCTACCGCGACAACGGCCGGCTCCTCGTCCACTGTAAGCGTGAGCGCGGGAGTGAGAGTCCCTGGGGGCACGTCCGGACCGGACGTACAGAACCGTGCTACCGGGTCCGTTCAGTGGCAGGTGAACGACTTGTCGGTGAGACTCGTGCTCAGCGTGCAGGTCCGACCGCGCACCGAACCGCCCGTGCGGTGGAAGGTCAGGTCCCAGGTCCCGTTCTCGCCACTGCGGCGGCTACGGCGACAATCCGATGCTTCATGTTCCGGCTCCTCCGTCGGAGTGCCCGCGTGCCTGGGCAGCGGCCCCTCGCATCGCCGAGGGGTCACACCGGGAAGCGTCACCGACGCCCTCGCTCCGCGCACCAGCAGGAGGACAGATGGGCTAGTACCGGAATCACTCCGGATGCCGCACCGGCTGTCGCAGCGTGCGGCCTCGTCGCCGTGCCCACCGGGCGGTGATCGACCGGCCTGGAGGGACCCGGCGTGGGGTACGACCTCGGCAGGGCGGCCGCGGAACTACTCCCCGACGAGGACCGGCCGGGCCACACGCGCCGCCGGCTGGTGTTCCCGCCTCGGCTCATCGAGCGCAACTCATCCTGACCGCAGCGCTGTTAGGCATCGGGGTCCTCCGGTTCCTGCCGGGCACGGACGCCGCCCAGTGCCCGGGCCGGTCGAGACCGGTCCGGGCTGCGCTCGTTCCCCGGTGATCCCAGGTCACCAGGAGCCGCCGCCTCCCCCGCCGCCGAAAGAACCGCCCTCGCCGGAGCAGGTGGGGGAGTTGCCGGAGGCGGCGGTCGCGGCCAGGGTGCGGGACGGGTCGGACGGGAACTTGCGGGACGCGGCGACGCGCAGCCGCAGGTCGGCCCCGCGCGGAGTGGGGCGGGACAGCTCCCGGCCGAGGATCAGGAGTCCCAGCGCGGTGCGGACGGCGAACGCTCCGGGTACCGCGTACGCCCACCATGGCTGCCCGGGGTGCCCGGCAAGCAGGGCGGCCGGCGATCGTCACTCCCAGCGCGGGCAGTATCAGCGGCAGCCCCAGAAACAGGGCGTTCCCGTCGGCGGTGGACCGGCCGAGGTGCGGCTGCTCGCGCGGGCCCGTCGTCCGGCTGTCCTGCTCCAGCCAGTCGCCGAGGCGCTGCCGGCCGAGGCAAGAAATGGGTCAGCAGGCGATGGGCCTGCTCATAGACCGCTCCTCAGCTCCCATGAGCCGGGAACTGAGCCAGCTGATCCTTCACCCAGGGGTCGTAGATCGCGAGCCGTCGTGCGGCCGCGGGATCGAACCAGGCCACCTGGCCCGCCACCCAGGGATCGATGTGGCTGTGCCCGGCGGTCGGCCGCGACGCGTGATGGGTGGCCGCCGTCGCGGCGGTGACAGGTGACGCCGGCAGTGAGCCGGCCGCGCTCGCGGGGCCACCCACAGCGACCAGCGCGCTCACAGCGGCCACAGCGGAAACACCCGTGACGGCACAACGTCGTATCAGCTTGCTCACGGTCTGTCCTCCAGCATCGTCTAGCGACGGATCCAAAGCGGAATCAGTGGCTCCGGTCGGCTCGCCTACCCCGCCCCATCGGCGCCACACCCCTGTCGTCGACATACAACGAGAAGGTCGGTGTCGCACGGAGATGGTCTCCGCGCGGCACCGACCCGTCAGTGATCAGCCCTGCGTACCGCCTGATCAGCCCTGCGTACCGCCCTGCGTGTTCCCGGAGCCGCCGCCCTGGGTCCCGCCCTGGGTGTTGCCGTTACCGGCACCCTGGGTCCCACCCTGGGTGTTGCCATTGCCGGCACCCTGGGTGCCGCCCTGGGTGTTCCCGTTACCGGCACCCTGGGTCCCGCCCTGAGTGTTGCCGTTACCAGCGCCCTGGGTCCCACCCTGAGTGTTGCCATTGCCCGCACCCTGCGTACCACCCTGGGTGTTGCCGTTACCGGCACCCTGGGTCCCGCCCTGGGTGTTGCCGCCCTTGGGCATGGCAGCGTTCTTCGACGAGCTGTTCTTGTTGTTGCTGTTCTTGTTGTTGCTGTTCTTGTTGCTGTTGCTGTGACTGCCGTGGTGCTGCTGGTGATGGCTGCTGGCGTGGGAGGCGCTGTGGTGCTTCATCATGGGCGCGGCCTCCGCGCTGGCGACACCGAGGGTTCCGGCGGCGAGAGCGGCGATGCAGGAGATACCGGCGATACGGGCGGCCAGGTGACGTCGGGCGTTCAGCATGAGAAATCCTTAGGAAGCTGTTCGGGGGGACTAGGGCCGGTCGGCCTTTCGTGTATTCATTTCAGCCCGCCGGGCCGTCCCCGCACGTCCCCCGACCGGCCCACCCACCGGCTGACCAGCACCTCCACCGGTTGCGGCGAGGGCGGCGTCGGTGTCCGCCGCGGCCAGCAGGGCGTTGATGTGGGAGCCGGCCAGGGCGCCGGCGGCTGCGGAGGCGCCGACCTGGGCGACGAGGTCCGTGGCGTTGCCCGCCACCCACACACCTGGCACCTCGGTGGCACCGGCCGTGCCCGAGGCGAAGCGGCGGCCCATGTCGTCGGGCAGGTCCTCCATGGGCAGCTTCAGACCGTCCAGGCCGTCGGTTCGGGCCCGCATCCGCGTGGCGACCGCGAGGACGCGCCGTGCCACGACCTGTCCGTCGGCCAGCCGTACTCCCGCGAGCGTGCCGTCCGTGCCGGTGACGACCGCCCGCACCGGGACGTCGACGATGCGGATGCCGCGGGCGGCGAACCGGGCCCGGGTGTCCTCGTCCAGGGAAGTGCGGTCGGTGAAGTAGACCAGGTCCTCGGTCAGTTGGCGGAAGAGGAGGGCGTGGTGGACGGAGGCGGGACCGGTGGCGAGGATGCCGATGGGCTCGTCGCGCACCTCCCAGCCGTGGCAGTACGGGCAGTGCACCACGCCGTGTCCCCAGTGCTCCGCCAGGCCGGGGATCCCGGGCAGTTCGTCTCGCAGGCCGGTGGCCACCAGCACACGGCGCGCTGTCGTGCTCCGGCCGTCGGCCAGGGTGACGGTGAAGCGCAGGTCGCCGTCGGGCGACACGGGGGCGTGTTCGGCCGAGGCCACCTCGCCGGAGACGACGCGGCCGCCGTACTGGCGGACCTGTTCCCGGCCCCGGCGAAGGATCTCGGAGGGCGGGGTGCCGTCCAGGACGATGAATCCGTGCATGGCGTCGGCCGGCGCGTTGCGCGGAGTGCCGCTGTCGATCACGATGACCGAGCGGCGGGAGCGGGCGAGCATCAGCGCACCGTTCAGACCCGCGGCACCCCCACCGATCACCACCACGTCGACGGTCTCGTCGGGCAGTGCGTCGCTCGCGTATGGAGAGGTCGTCTCAGTCATGTTCTCCTGCCGTTTCCTCGTGGGTGGCCCGAGACGTTCCGGACCGTTCGCGCACGACGCTAATCCCGCCTTGCGGAGGAGGCATACCATGTTGCCCATGACGCATGAAGATGGTGAGCTGGACGGCCTCGTACGCAAACGCATCCGGGCTCTGCGGTTGGCGCAGGGCTGGTCCCTGGACGAGCTGGCCACCCGCGCCAACCTCAGTCAGTCCTCACTGAGCCGCATCGAGAACGGCCGGCGCCGGCTCGCCCTGGACCAACTGGTCATCCTCGCCCGCGCCCTGGGCACCACACTGGATCAACTCGTGGAGACCGCCGCCGACGACGTGATCAGCAGCCCGACGATCGACGCCGCCCACGGTCTCCTGCGCTGGGCCCTGAAGGCCGACCCCGGTATGAGCGTGATGCGCCGGCGCATGACCGAACCGCCGCCCGAGAATCCGGCGCACATGCGCGCCCACCCCGGCCACGAATGGCTCGTCGTACTGTCCGGCACCGCCGTCCTCATGCTCGGCCACCGCCAATTCCGCATAGAGACCAACCAGGCCGCCGAGTTCCCCACGATGATGCCGCACGCCATCGGCGCCGAGGGCGGGCCCTGCGACGTGCTGGGCATCTTCGACCGCGACGCCCGCCGGGGCCACCAGCGCGAGGGCGGCGACGACGCCCAGGGCGCCTACGGCTGACCGCCGCGACGCGTCGGGCGCCCGTGACCGACCAGCTCCGAGTGACCGCCCGATCCAAGCGGGCAGCGGCGTCTTGCGCCTCCGGCAGCACATCCCGCGATCGTCTTGCGTAAATCGGGAGGACCTGTGCCGCAGACGCATGAAGGTCCTACTGTGACGGCATGGATCACCCGCATACGCACGCGCACACCCTGCACCGCGACGCTCACCACGGCGGTCAACCCGGCGTTCGGCACACCGCCCAGCCCGGCCGCCACCAGGAGCACGAACCCGACGACCAGGCGGAGCTTCTCGACCTGGACGCCGAGGTCCTCGCGGAACACATAGCCTCCATCACGGCGTGGCTGCCGCTGAGGACCGCACCCCGCCGGATCGTGGACCTGGGCTGCGGCACCGGCGCGGGCACCTTCGCCCTCCTCGACCGCTTCCCCGACGCGCACGTCATCGCCGTCGACACGTCCGCCGGGCACCTCCAGCACCTGCGCAAGAAGGCGTGCGCGCGCGGCCTGGAACAGCGCGTGCGCACCGCGCAGGCCGACCTCGACGACCCGGCCTGGCCCGCTCTCGGCTCACCTGACCTGGTGTGGGCGTCGGCCTCGATGCACCACATGGCCGACCCGGAGCGCGCCCTGCGCAACGTGCGCGAAGCGCTCACCCCCGGCGGCCTGTTCACCGTCGTCGAGCTGGCCGGCTTCCCACGCTTTCTGCCCGCGAACGCCCCCGAGGACCGGCCCGGCCTGGAAGAACGACTCCACGCCGTCACCGACCGCGTCACAGCCGAGCACATGCCCCACCGAGGCGCCGACTGGGGCCCCATGCTGACCGCGTCCGGCTTCGCGATCGAGGGCGAACTCACCGTCACGGTCAACATCGAGGGTTCCTGTAGCGAGGCGATCGGCCGCTACGCACTCGGCGGCCTGCGACGCATCCGCGGCGCCGCCGCGAGCGACCTCTCCGCCGACGACCTCACCGCGCTCGACCGGCTCCTCGACACCGACAGCCCGCACAGCATCCTGCGCCGCGACGACCTGGCGGTGCGCACCGAACGCACCGTGTGGGCCGCACGCCGCGCCTGATCCCGAGCACGCCCGGCCGCCGGCCACGGTGGCCGCGACGGCGAGTGTCCGCGACCCTTCCGGCAGTTGATCAACAGGGCGTGATTCAGCGCCGAGCATGAGATCGTCACGCTCGCACTGGGCCGGCATGCCGCGCGGGGGGCTCGTGGGGCTGATCGCGGGCATGCTGATGGGCGGCTCGGGCGTGGACGCGGATCTGTGGACCACGCGTACGACTCACACCCCTCGCCACGATAGGCACCTCTGGCCCACCGATCCCCGCTTCGCGGGAAGTTGAGGAGGCGTCAGTCGACGCTCGCCGTCCGGCGCGTGTGCGGCCGGTGCCCAGCGGGCCGGCCGTGCCCACGCGTGCCGCACCCCCGGGCGACGACGCACCGTCCGATGGTGACAGAGGGCGAGAGAACGCCACATACCGTGGTTCCATTGCGGAAAACCGTAACTACGTATTGAATCGCCTAAATTTGTTCGGATAGGGATGCATCCGGCGTCCTGCGGATCGAGATCACCGCGATCCGCGTCGCGGACGTCCAGCCGGGCAAGCAGCCGAGCGGTGAGCGGAGGCGACAGTCGACCGTGATGAGTACCAGAGGCGGCGATGCGAACGACATCGGCGCGTCCATACCCCATGCCTCCCGTCCGCCGCACCAGCCCTGGGGCTTGCGGACCGTACCCCCCGTACGGCCCCTGGAACGCCATCGCATGCGGATGCGGCTGCTCGACGCAGTGGGCGAGGACCGGCCCGATGCCGAGGTACTGCTGACCGCGCTCCAGCACGCCGTGGCCGAGGTGCGCGGCCTGGGCGGCATGGTGCACCTCCCGGGCGGCGGCATGAGCGGCATCCTCTACCTGGTCGCCGACAGTGGCCTGCCCGAACCCATGACGCGCCCCTGGCTGATCATCCCGGTCCGGGGCACGGCTCCGCCCAGCATGGCCGCGCGCGACGACGGCCTCGCCTGGCAGCCCGAACTGACCCCGCCCGACCCGGTGCCCGGCCGGGACCCCGCCGCCCTGTGGCCCTCCCGCCTTCCGGCCGGCATCGGTCACCTCGCCGTCCCGCTTCCGGGCGACGGGCGGCGGCGCGGCGCCCTCTCCGTCCTCTTCGCCCCCGGCGACCGGCCCACCGCGGCGGAATGCGCGTTCCTGGACGAGGTGGCGGCCTGGATGTCCGCCGGACTCAGGTCGTCCGGGACCCTCAACCCCTCCCCCACCCTGATACGCGCCCTCGAGGACGGACCGGGCACCCGGGAGGAACCCCGGCCGGGCACCGGATGTGCGCCCGCCCTCAGGTACACCTGGGACCTGTGCACCGGCGCACTGACCGCCGACCGGCCCGTCGAGGACGTGCTGACCGGCATCGACCCGCAGGTGATGCGCGGCGGCATAGAGGCGTGGGCGGCCCTGATCCACCCGGACGACCTGCCCGGAGCGGTCGCCGGCTTCGACACGGGCATCCATCTGCGCGGCGGCTTCCAGAGCGAGTACCGGATCCGGCGCCAGGACGGCACGTACCTCTGGATCGAGGCGCGCGCCCGGACGATCACGGACGACGAGGGCACACCGGTCATGGTCGCCGGCACCCTCCGCGACAGCAGCGAGACGCACGCCGCCGCAGAATCCGTGGGACGGGCGTTGCGACACATGAGCGACGGCTTCGTGGCCCTGGACGCCGACTGGCGCATCGGATTCCTCAATCCGGCCGCCGAGCGGCTCTTCGGCGCCGCGGGCGAGGTGGCCGGAAGCCTGCTCTGGAACATCCCCGCGGTCCGGGCCGTGCCCGAGCTGGAGCAGTTGTGCCGTACCACGGCGGCCGAGGGCCGGCCGACCGAATTCGACGTACCGGGTCCTGAGGGAACGTCCTGGTACCACCTGCGGCTGGTGCCGGTGCCGGAGGGCCTCACGCTCTACATCACCGACACCACCGAGCGGCACCTGCGGGAGGCCGAGCGGGTCGCCGCCGAGCGCGCGGCCGCCGAGCGCGCGGCCCTGGTACAGCGGGTCACGCGGGAGCTGGCCGAGGCCGTCACGGCGCAGGACGTGATGGCGGCGGTGGCCGACGGTGTGATGGCACCCCTCGGGGCGACCGGGCTCGTCATGCTCGGCATGGCGGGCGACCGGCTGGCCGTGGTCGGCTCCCAGGGGCACCCGGACCGCTTCTGCCGGCTGCTGGACGGCATGTGGACCGTGGGGGACGCCACAAACCCGGTGGCGGACGCCCTGCGCACCCGCACCCCGCTCTGCATCTCCTCACCCGAGGAGATCGTCAAGCGCTATCCCGGTACCGGGACCCTCCTGCGGGAGGGCGGCAAGCAGGCGTGGGCGATCCTGCCGCTGGCGGTGTCAGGGCGTGAGATCGGCGCGGCCGTGATCTCCTTCGACCGGCCCCGGACACTGGACGACGACGAACGCACCCTGCTCACCGCACTCAGCGGGCTGATCGCACAGGCCCTGGAACGGGCCGGGCTCTACGACGAGGCGACCACGCGGGCCCGCACCCTGCAACGCAGCCTGCTGCCGCAGGCCCTGCCCGAACTGCCCGAGGTGACGACGGCCGCGAGGTACCAGCCGGCCACCCAGGGCGCCGACATCGGCGGCGACTGGTACGACGTGATCCCGCTCTCCGCTGCCCGTGTGGCGCTCGTGATCGGCGATGTCATGGGCCACGGCATGGCCGAGGCCGCCACCATGGGCGGCCTGCGCACCGCCGTGCGCACCCTCTCGGAACTGGAGCTGCCGCCCGACGAGATCCTCGGCCACCTCAACGACATCGTCGGCGAACTGGGCACCGACGCCTTCGCCACCTGCCTGTACGGCGTCTGGGACCCGGTGACCCGCCGCCTGTCCTACGCGAGCGCCGGCCAGCCACCGCCCGCGGTCGCCCACCCCGACGGCACCGTCACCTTCCTGCCCATGGCCCCCGACCCGCCCCTGGGAGTGGCGGCTCCCCCCTTCGAGACGCTGGAGACCGTACTGCCGGAAGGCAGCCTGCTCGCCCTGTACAGCGACGGCCTGGTGGAGAGCAAGGACCGGGACGTCACCACCGGCATGAACCACCTCGCCGCGCTCCTCTCACAGTCCGTACGGACCATGCCCGCCGCACCGGGGGACGCCTTCGACCTGGACGCGCTCTGCGCCTCCCTCACGTCCGCCCTCCTGCCGTCCCACGGCGCGATGGTCGACGACGCCGCCCTGCTGCTGGCCCGCCCGCACCCGCTCGACGCGCGCGACATCGCCGAATGGCCGCTGCCGGAGGACCCCATGGCGGCGGGCCAGGCCCGCGAACTGGTCCGCGCTCAGCTCACCGACTGGCAGCTGGCCGACGAGGAGCTGCTCATGACCACCGAACTGCTGGTCAGCGAGCTGGTCGGAAACGTCGTCCGGCACGCCTGCGGTCCCATCCGGCTGCGCATGCTCCGCGGCCGGGCTCTGATCTGCGAGGTCTCCGACGCCAGCCTGACCACACCCCACATCCGCCACACCTCGGCCACCGACGAGGGCGGCCGGGGCCTGCAACTCGTCTCCGCGCTCTGCCAGCGCTGGGGCACCCGACACACCAGCACCGGCAAGTCCATATGGACCGAACAACCCCTGCCGGCGGATGCCTGACCCCTCGCGGTGGGCCCCTGCGCGTGGGGAGCCCGTGGCTCGTCGCACCGCCGCCCGCTCGCGGCACCCACCGCCCCGACTGCCTACTTCTGCTGGCCTTCTTCGCGGGCCTGCCGGAAGGCGTCGGAGATCGTCTCCGCGGCACCGGACAGTGCGCCCTTGGTCTTGCCGCGGGCACCGGACTCCATCATCTTGCCGGGCAGTTCGGTCAGCCCGGCCGGCTTGCGCGGGCCCGACTCCAGGTCGAGGCGGTTGCAGGCCTCGGCGAAACGCAGGTAGGTGTCGACACTGGCGACGACGATCCGTATGTCGATCTTGAGGATCTCGATCCCGACCAGGGAGACCCGGATGAACGCGTCGATCACCAGTCCCCGGTCCAGGATGAGTTCCAGCACGTCGTAGAGACCGCTGGAACCGCCACCGCCGCCACTCTGCTGCGTCGCCACCGTCATCGCCATCAACCCCTTGCCCTCGTCGTCCGGCCACCCCGCCCAG
>NZ_JAJSZC010000066.1:17115-35150 GCF_036815105.1 Streptomyces sp. IBSBF 3136 | reverse complement strand
GCGTGGGCGGCCCCCAGGCCCCCGCGCCCCTGCTGACGTACAGCTGGGTGTCGCCGTAGCGTTCGAGGCCGGCCACGGTGGGGTTGGCGGCGGCCGCGACGAGGTTCCCGGGCCAGAGCTGGCCGCCGTGGGTGTGGCCGGAGAGCTGGAGGTCGACGCCGTACCGGACGGCCTCGTGGATCTGCACCGGCTGGTGGGCGAGGAGCACGCACGCGCGTGCCCGGTCCCGGTCGCCCAACGCCCTGCCGAAATCGGGGCCCTGACCCTCGCTCTCGCCCTGGAGGTCGTTCACCCCGGCCAGGTCGAAGTGGGGCAGTTCGGTGCGGGCGTTCTCCAGCGGGTGCAGGCCGAGGGTGCGCACCTCGGCCACCCACTGCTCGGCGCCGGAGAAGTACTCGTGGTTGCCGGTGACGAAGTAGGCGCCGTGCCGCGCGGTGAGCCCGGCCAGAGGCGCGGCGGCCGGGCCGAGGTCCTTCACGCTGCCGTCCACCAGGTCGCCGACGACCGCGATCAGGTCCGGCTGGGTGGCGTTGACCGTGTCGACGACCCGCTGCGCGAAGGAGCGCCCGAGGACCGGGCCGAGGTGGATGTCGCTGACGACCGCGATCCGGAAGCCGTGCGCGGCACGCGGCAGTCGGGCCAGCGGTACGGTGACGCGCTTGACCCGCGGCCCGCGCAGCACCCCGTAGGTGCCCTGGCCGACGGTCCCGACGGCGGCGGCCGCGGCGGCCCCGCCGACCACCCGGGAGACGAACAGACGCCGGGACGGCGCGGGCGCCGCCCGCTCCGGCACGCGCGACTCTGCCGGCTCGCGCGACTCTGCCGGCTCGTACGGGGCTTCCGGCTCGTACGGCGGTTCCGGCTCGCGCGGGGGTTCCGGTCGGCGCGCCCGCTCCGGAACGGGTGAGGGCGCGGGCGCGCCCGGCCGGGGCCCTTGGGCCGCTACGGTCTCCGGCGCGGGAACGGGCGTCGCCCCGGGCGCCGCCCGGCGGGCCGGGAGCCGCCGCAGCAGGGGCCGTACGGCCTCTCCGGCCACCACCGCGAGCAGCAGGTACAGCGCCAGCGCCATCCACAGGAAACCGGGCCAGGCCAGGGTGCGCTGGAGCCAGAAGGGGGCCCCCGAGCGTTCGGCGACCAGGGCCGTGATCATCAGCAGCGGTCCCGCGACGAAGACCGCGGTGCCCGCACGGCGGGCGGGGCCCGGGCCGCGGGTGGTGTCGCGCACCAGGCGGCGCCACACGTACCAGTGCCCCAGCACCAGGACGGCGAGCGCGGCCAGGGCGGCGAGGACGAAGACGACGATCACGCCGGTGTGTCCCCCGCTATGAGGTGCGGCGCAGTGCGCGCAGTCCGCGCAACCCGATGACCCCGATGACCGTCCCCAATACGAAGGAGACGACGGCCAGCAGCAGATGCACCCAGAAGTAGGCGGTCGGGTGACCGTCGTCGAAGGCGAGTCCGCTGCCGTCCTTGACCAGGTTCTTGACGAAAGTGACCCAGATGACCCAGCTCCACACCCCGAAGGCGAGCAGGAACCAGGAGACCGGGCGGCTGAGCTTCATACGGACAGTATCGCCGTCCGCGGTCCGGTTCCGTGTCCGGGGTGGGGTGCGAGGCGCGACTTCGCGGCCGGTGACCGGTACGTTTCCCACCGTGCCCGCAACCGAGAAGGCCGTCAGGCGAGCCCTGCCGGTCACCACCGCCGCGCTGCTGTCCCTCTCCGTCACCGCTCCCGCCGCCTTCGCCGCCCCGACCCCTTCGACCGGCCCCACGGCCACGCCCCCGGCCCAGATGTCGCAGGTCGGTGGCGCCCGGCTGGGACAGCCCGGGACCCAGGTCGACCTCGCCGCCGGTGCGCCGGTGCTCCCCGAGGGCCTCACCGCCCGTTCCTGGATCGTCTCCGACGCCGAGTCCGGCGAGGTCCTGGCCGCGCACAACGCGCACTGGCGGCTGCCCCCGGCGAGCACCCTGAAGATGCTGTTCGCGGACACCGTGCTGCCGAGGTTCCCGAAGGGGACCGAGCACAAGGTGGTGCCGTCCGACCTCGCGGGCATGGGCGTCGGCTCCAGCGTGGTCGGGATAAAGGAGGGCCACAGCTACACCGTGCACGACCTGTGGCTCGGGGTGTTCCTGCGCTCGGGCAACGACGCCGTGCACGTGCTGGCGGCGATGAACGGCGGTGTCCGGCGGACCGTCCGGGACATGCAGGACCACGCCGACGAACTCCAGGCCCTGGACACGCACGTGGTCAGCCCGGACGGCTACGACGAGCCGGCGCAGGTGTCGTCGGCGTACGACCTGTCGCTGTTCGCCCGCTCCGGGCTGCAGAAGAAGGACTTCCGCGACTACTGCTCGACGGTGAGCGCGACGTTCGGCTCCGCCGAGATCCGCAACACCAACCGGCTGCTGAGCGGCGACGCCGATGTGCCCGTCTACCAGGGCATCGCCGGGGTGAAGAACGGCAACACCACCCACGCGGGCGCCACCTTCACCGGGGTCGCCGAACGGGGCGGCAAGGTGCTGCTGGTCACCGTGATGAACCCGCAGAAGCGCGAGCACAACGAGGTCTACAAGGAGACCGCGAAACTGTTCGACTGGGGCTTCCAGGCCGCCGGCAAGGTCCGGCCGGTGGGCGTCCTCGTCCCGCCGAGGAGCGCCGCGGCGGCCACCGCGGAGCCGTCCGCCCGGCCGGCCGCGACCGCGGCGGCCGGGCAGGCGCAGGGCACCGGCGGCCCGGACGCCAAGCCGGTGGCGAGCGCCGCCGCCGGCAACCGCTCCGGCGGCGTCGGCACCGCCCTGGGCATCGCCGGCGGGCTGCTGGTGCTGCTCGGCGCCGCGGTGTACCTGGTCAACCGCCGTTGGCCGCTGCCGGATCTGATGCGCCGCCGGCCCCGGCCGTGACGCTCTCCACCTCGATCTCCTTGCTCTGCGTCGCCGTCCAGGCGGCGCAGAACAGGACCAGTTTCGCGGTGAAGTTGATCCACACCAGCAGGGCCACGGGGACCCCGAACGCGCCGTACATGCTCTTCGCGGCGACTCCCTGGATGTAGCCGCTGAGCAGCAGCTTCAGCAGCTCGAAGCCGACCGCGCCGGTCAGCGCGGCCACCACGAGGCGGCGGCGCGGGGGTTCGGCGCCGGGCAGCAGGGTCAGGACGTAGAGCAGCAGCAGGAAGTCGGCGAGCACGGCGACGGCGAACGCGACGACGCGCAGCAGCACGCTGCTCCAGCTCATCCGGTCGATGCCGAGCTGGTCGGTGATCCAGCCCACCAACGCCGAGGCCACGGTGGAGATGGCGAGCGTGGCGACGACGGCTCCGCCCAGACCGAGCAGGATGCCCGCGTCCTTGAGCCTGGCCACGAACGGGTTCTGCTCGTCGTCGGGCAGGTCCCACACCACGCGCAGGCAGTCGCGCACCTGGCCGACCCAGTTGATGCCGGTGAACAGCAGCACGGCACCGGCGATGACGCCGACCGTACCGGCGTTCTGCACCAGGGAGTTGATGTCCAGCTGGTCGGCGAGGCCGGGGATCTGCTGGGCGATCTTGTTCTGCACGTTCTTCTGCTGCGACTCGCTGAGGGTGGCCGCGGCGATCGCGCCGCCCAGGGTCAGCAGCGGGAACAGGGCCACGAAGCTGACGAAGGTCATGGCGGCGGCCAGCCGGGTCCACTTCACCCGGTCCAGCCGCTCGAACGACCGCCAGGCGTGCGTGAGCGTGAGCCGCGTGACGATCGGCCCGACGCCGGGAAGCCTCTTCAGCCAGTCCATGATCGGACTCTGCCCGCTGCACGTGTGCGTGAACACCGCGTTTCTTCAGCAAGACGGACATATGAGGGCGATACGGTCGGCTGTCATGAAGGATGCGAACGAGCTGCCCCAGTCCCTGCTCGTCCTCGGCGGCACATCGGAGATCGCGCTGGCCACCGCGCGCCGTCTGATCGCCCGCCGCACCCGTACCGTCTGGCTGGCCGGCCGCCCCTCGCCCGCCCTGGAGGAGGCCGCCGGGCGGCTGCGCGCCCTGGGCGCCGACGTCCGCACCGTCGCCTTCGACGCCCTCGACCCCGAGTCCCACGAGCCGGTCCTCGACAAGGTGTTCGCCGAGGGGCGCATCGACATGGTGCTGCTCGCGTTCGGTGTCCTCGGCGACCAGGCCCACGACGAACGCGACCACCTGCGCGCGGTCCGGGTCGCGCAGACCAACTACACCGGCGCCGTCTCGGCCGGCCTGGTCGCCGGCCGCGCCCTGCAGACCCAGGGCCACGGCTCGCTGGTCGTGCTCTCCTCGGTCGCCGGGGAACGGGCCCGCCGCGCCGACTTCATCTACGGCTCCAGCAAGGCGGGCCTGGACGCCTTCGCCCAGGGTCTCGGCGACGCCCTGTACGGCACCGGCGTGCGCGTGATGGTCGTGCGCCCCGGACCGCTGCGCGCCGGGGGGCCGCTCACCACGACCCCGGAGGAGGTGGCCACGGCGATCGAGCTGGGCCTGCGCAGGCGCTCGGAGGTGGTGTGGGTGCCGGGATCGCTCCGGGTGGTGATGTCCGCGCTGCGGCACGCGCCGCGGTCCCTGTTCCGGCGCCTGCCGCTCTAGGACCTGCCGCGCTCGGGCCCGTTGTGAAAGTGACCTCGCCGCACGGCAGAGGACCACTTTCGCCACCGGCCCTAGCTCACGGGGCTGCGGCCCACTCCGCGCAGTGGCTGCGGCGGCACCATGGACCCGCCGAAGGTGAACTCGCGCAGCTTGCGCCACACGGCGTCGGGGCCCTGCTCGTAGAGCGCGAACCCGGTGCACGACCACTCGGCCTCGAAGCCGGCCAGCTCCGCGAAGGCGCGGTCCATCGCCGCCTCGTCGATGCCGTGGGCGACCGTGACGTGCGGGTGGTACGGGAACAGCAGTTCGCGCGCCATGGGCCCGGAGGAGTCACGGACCCGCTGCTGGAGCCAGGCGCAGGAATCGGCGCCCTGGACGACGCGGACGTAGACGACCGGCGACAGCGGCCGGAAGGTGCCGGTCCCGGACAGCCGCATCGGGAACGGGCGGCCGGCCGCGGCGACCCCGGTGAGGTGCGCGTCCACCGCCGCCAGGTCCGCCGCGTCCACCTCGGTCGGCGGCAGCAGGGTGACGTGCGTGGGGATGCCGTGAGCCGCGGCGTCGCCGAAGCCCGCGCGCCGCTCCTGGAGCAGGCTGCCGTGAGGCTCCGGGACCGCGATCGAGACGCCGATCGTTACGGTCCCCACGTCGTCTCCTGTCGTCGTGTGCTGTCTGTCGGCCGTCGTCGTACGGGCCGTCGGATATCGACTGTACGACCACGGATGTCCTGTCGGCAGGCGCAGCGGAAGTGATGTGCAGCGCTCCGCCCGCCCGGGCGTGCGAACGGTCGTGCGCCCCGGCGCCGGTCCGTGCCCCTCAGTGCTTCGCAGGCAGGAAGCCGACGCGCTCGTAGGCCTGCGCGAGCGTCTCCGCGGCCACGGCACGCGCCTTCTCCGCGCCCTTGGCCAGCACCGAGTCGAGCGTCTCGGGGTCGTCCAGGTACTGCTGGGTGCGCTCCCGGAACGGCGACACGAAGTCGACCATGACGTCGGCGAGGTCCGTCTTGAGCGCGCCGTACATCTTGCCCTCGTAGTCCGCCTCCAGTTCCTCGACCGACCGGCCGGTGAGCGTGGAGTAGATGGTGAGCAGGTTCGACACGCCCGGCTTGTTCTCCACGTCGTAGCGGATCACGGTGTCGGTGTCGGTGACGGCGCTCTTGACCTTCTTGGCGGTGGTCTTCGGCTCGTCGAGCAGGTTGATCAGGCCCTTCGGCGTGGACGCCGACTTGCTCATCTTGATCGACGGGTCCTGGAGGTCGTAGATCTTCGCCGTCTCCTTGAGGATGTACGGCTTCGGGATGGTGAAGGTGTCCCCGTAGCGGCCGTTGAACCGCACGGCGAGGTCGCGGGTCAGCTCGACGTGCTGGCGCTGGTCCTCGCCGACCGGCACCTCGTTGGCCTGGTACAACAGGATGTCGGCGACCTGGAGGATCGGGTACGTGAAGAGGCCGACGGAGGCGCGGTCGGCGCCCTGCTTGGCGGACTTGTCCTTGAACTGGGTCATCCGGCTGGCCTCGCCGAAGCCGGTGAGGCAGTTCATGATCCAGGCGAGCTGGGCGTGCTCGGGCACATGGCTCTGGACGAAGAGGGTGCAGCGGTCCGGGTCGAGACCGGCGGCCAGCAGCTGCGCGGCGGCCAGGCGGGTGTTGGCCCGCAGATCGGCCGGGTCCTGCGGGACCGTGATCGCGTGCAGGTCGACGACCATGTAGAACGCGTCGTGGGACTCCTGGAGGGCCACCCACTGGCGGACGGCGCCCAGGTAATTGCCGAGGTGGAACGAGCCTGCCGTGGGCTGGATTCCGGAGAGCACGCGGGGTCGGTCAGCAGAAGCCATGCTGCCCATTCTCTCATCGGCTGAGGGCGGCATCGGCCCCTGAGGTGGGTGAGGTTTCGGGGCGCGGGGGACCGCGGGCCGTCCGTGGTCGCCCGCGCGGTTCCCCGCGCCCCTCACGGGGCCCTTCAGCCCAGGTCGACCTCGGGGTACAGCGGGAAGCCGGCCACCAGGTCCGTCGCCCGCCCGGCGATCTCCTCGGACACCTTCGCGTCCAGGACGTGGGCGGCCTTCGACGGGGCGCCCGACTTGGTGGTGCCCGCCTCGGTGGTGGTCAGCACGCGGTCGATCAGGCCCGCCACCTCGTCCATCTCCGCGGTGCCCAGGCCCCGGGTGGTGAGCGCGGGCGTGCCGACGCGGATGCCGGAGGTGTACCAGGCGCCGTTCGGGTCGGCCGGGATCGCGTTGCGGTTGGTGACGATGCCCGAGTCGAGCAGGGCGGCCTCGGCCTGGCGGCCGGTGAGGCCGTAGGAGCCGGCCACGTCGATCAGGTTGAGGTGGTTGTCCGTGCCGCCGGTGACCAGGGTGGCGCCGCGGCGCATCAGGCCCTCGGCGAGCGCGCGGGAGTTGTCGACGATGCGCTGGGCGTAGTCCTGGAAGGCGGGCTGCCGGGCCTCGGCGAGGGCGACGGCCTTGGCGGCCATCACGTGCGGGAGCGGGCCGCCGAGCACCATCGGGCAGCCGCGGTCGACCTGGTCCTTCAGGGAGTCGTCGCACAGCACCATGCCGCCGCGCGGGCCGCGCAGCGACTTGTGGGTGGTCGTGGTGACGATCTGGGCGTGCGGGACCGGGTCGAAGTCTCCGGTGAGGACCTTGCCCGCGACCAGGCCGGCGAAGTGGGCCATGTCGACCATGAGGGTCGCGCCGACCTCGTCGGCGATCTCGCGCATGATCCGGAAGTTCACCAGGCGCGGGTAGGCGGAGTAGCCCGCGACGATGATCAGCGGCTTGAACTCGCGCGCCTGGGCCCGCAGCGCCTCGTAGTCGATGAGACCGGTGGCCGGGTCCGTGCCGTAGGAGCGCTGGTCGAACATCTTGCCCGAGATGTTCGGGCGGAAGCCGTGGGTGAGGTGGCCGCCCGCGTCCAGGGACATGCCGAGCATCCGCTGGTTGCCGAAGGCCCGGCGCAGCTCGGCCCAGTCGGCCTCGGTCAGGTCGTTGACCTGACGGACGCCGGTCTTCTCCAGGAACGGGACCTCGACGCGGTCGGCGAGGACGGCCCAGAAGGCGACGAGGTTGGCGTCGATGCCGGAGTGCGGCTGGACGTAGGCGTGGCGGGCGCCGAACAGCGCCTTGGCGTGCTCGGCGGCCAGCGACTCCACCGTGTCGACGTTGCGGCAGCCGGCGTAGAAGCGGCGGCCGACGGTGCCCTCGGCGTACTTGTCGCTGAACCAGTTGCCCATGGCCAGCAGGGTCGCCGGGGAGGCGTAGTTCTCCGAGGCGATCAGCTTGAGCATCTCGCGCTGGTCGGCCACCTCCTGGCCGATGGCGTCGGCGACGGCCGGCTCCACCGCGCGGATGACGTCGAGGGCCGCGCGGAAGGCGGTGGACTCGGTGGAGAGGGGCTGCTGCTCTGGCATGGGGACCTCCGGACGGCGTGCGTTTCGGCGTTCACGTTCGGCCCAGGCGCACGGCACTGATTTCCCGCTGGACCGCTCCCCGATGGTCCGTCCCATCCCAGCGCGCCAGTCACGGCCCGCTGATCAGCCTACCGGGCGCGCCACGACGGGGAGGTGCGGCGTCCACCATGCGAGCGACGACGGGAACGACGATAGGAAGGGGGCCACCCTTCGACCCGGGAGAGGCCGTGACCGCTACCGAAGACCTCATCGCCGCCGCCGACGCGCACAGCGCGCCCACCTACAGTCCGCTGCCCGTCGTCGTGGCCTCGGCGGAGGGGGCGTGGATGACGGACGTGGAGGGGCGGCGGTACCTGGACCTGCTGGCCGGCTACTCGGCGCTCAACTTCGGGCACACCAACCGCCGCCTGGTCGAGGCGGCCAGGCGGCAGCTGGAGCGGGTGACGCTGACCTCGCGCGCCTTCCACCACGACCGCTACGCCGCGTTCTGCGCGGAGCTGGCCGAGCTGTGCGGCATGGAGATGGTGCTGCCGGTGAACACCGGCGTCGAGGCGGTGGAGAGCGCCGTGAAGACCGCCCGGAAGTGGGGCTATCGGGTGAAGGGGGTGCCCGCCGGGATGGCGAAGATCGTGGTCGCGGGCGGCAACTTCCACGGGCGTACGACGACCGTCATCAGCTTCTCCACCGACCCCGAGGCCCGTGCGGACTTCGGGCCGTACACGCCGGGCTTCGAGATCGTGCCGTACGGCGACCTGACGGCGATGAGGTCGGCGCTCAGCGAGAACACCGTCGCCGTGCTGCTGGAGCCGGTCCAGGGCGAGTCCGGGGTGATCGTGCCGCCGGCCGGCTACCTGCCGGGGGTGCGCGAGCTGACCCGCGAGCGGAACGTGCTGTTCATCGCCGACGAGGTGCAGTCGGGGCTGGGCCGGACCGGGCGGACCTTCGCGTGCGAGCACGAAGGGGTCGAGCCGGACGCGTACGTGCTGGGCAAGGCGCTGGGCGGCGGGATCGTGCCGGTGTCGGCGGTGGTGTCGAGCGCGGAGGTGCTGGGGGTGTTCCGGCCGGGCGAGCACGGGTCGACGTTCGGCGGGAACCCGCTGGCCTGCGCGGTGGCGCTGGAGGTGATCGCGATGCTGCGCTCCGGCGAGTTCCAGGCGCGGGCGGCCGCGCTGGGCGAGCGGATGCACCGGCGGCTGGCCGGGCTGCGCGGCACGGGCGGGGTGACGGCGGTGCGCGGGCGCGGGCTGTGGGCGGGCGTGGACGTCGACCCGCGGCTCGGCACAGGCCGGGAGGTGTCGGAGCGGCTGATGGACCGGGGTGTGCTGGTGAAGGACACCCACGGGTCGACCGTCCGGCTCGCCCCGCCGCTGGTCATCGGCGAGCAGGACCTGGACTGGGGGCTCGACCAGCTCGCGGCCGTGCTCGAAGACGCGGGCTGACGGGCTCCGGGCGAAGGGCTCCGGCTGTCGTGCTCCGGCTAGAGGATCACGTGCGGCACGAAGCGGGCGTACTCGTCGGTGATCAGCCCCGAGGACTCGCGGATGCCGAGGCCGGCCGGCTCGTCGCGGACGACCCAGGCGCCGAGGACGACGTGGTTGCCGTCGAAGGCGGGCAGCGGGGCGAGCCCCTGGTAGCAGCAGGACTCCTCGCGGGTGGCGGCCGCGGTGCCCGGTGCGTGCACGGTGACGCCCGCGCCCTCGCGGCCCAGCAGGGGCTTGGCGACCCAGCCGGTCGACGCGGCCAGCTCGCGGGGGCCGTCCAGGTAGGCGGGGAGCAGGTTCGGGTGGCCGGGGTACAGCTCCCAGAGGATCGCCAGGAGGGCCTTGTTGCTCAGGAGCATCTTCCAGGCGGGTTCGATCCACAGGGTGCTGCCCGTGCCGCCGCCGTTGTCCAGGGTGTCCAGGACGTGCCGGGCGAAGAGGTCGGTGGTGAGCCACTCCCACGGGTAGAGCTTGAAGACGCTGCGGATGAAGCGGAGCCCGTTGTCCACGAAGCGGCCGGAGAGGGTGTCCCAGCCGATCTCCTCCATGGAGATCCAGTCGGTGGCGAGCCCGGCCTGTTCGGCGGTCTCCTTGAGGTAGGCGACCGTCATCAGGTCCTCGCCCAGCTCGTCGGCGCTGGAGTGCGCGAAGTGCAGCGGGCTGCCCGGCGGCAGCAGCGCGGCCTGCTCGCGCCAGGCGTCGACGAGCCGTTCGTGCAGGGAGTTCCACTGGTCGGCGCCGGGAAAGCGCTCCTCCATCCAGAACCACTGCGGTGAGGCGGCCTCGACCAGGGAGGTGGGCGTGTCGGCGTTGTACTCCAGCAGTTTCGCCGGGCCGGTGCCGTCGTAGCGGAGGTCGAAGCGGCCGTAGAGGGAGGGGAGTTCGGCGCGGCGCCGCCATGCCTCGGTGACGGCCTCGGCGACGCGCGGATCGGTGATGCCGAGGTCGGGGAGGCGGCCTTCGGCCACGATGTGCCCGGCGGCTGCGAGGCACATGCGGTGCAGTTCCGCGACGGTCTCCTCCAGCGCCTCCACCTCGTCCAGGGTGAAGACGTAGTAGGCGCTCTCGTCCCAGTAGGGGCGCAGCGAGCCGTCGGGGTGACGGGTCAGGGGGTAGACGAGCCCCTGTGCCTCGACGGTCTGCTGCCAGCCGGGGCGGGGCGTGGTCGTACGGCGTTCCATGCGGCGGTCCGGCTCAGCCGCCGGAGCCGCCGTGGCCGCCGCCGAAGCCGCCGCGGTGGACGCCGCCGCCGGAGGAGCCGCCCGAACCCTTGGCGGGCTTGGTGAAGGAGCCGCCGCCGGCCCAGGAGCCCTTCTTCTTGCCGCCGTAGTACCAGCCCGCGTTCACCGAGGACTTGGCGGTCTTGCAGTTCTGGTCCGAGACGACCTTGTAGCCCTTGCCCAGCCGGTAGCTGTCGCGGTCGACGCAGCGCTTGTCCGGTTCGGACGAGCAGGCGGTCAGGGCGGCGGCGAGCAGGCCCATTCCGCCGAGGACGACCGTGGTGGAGCGGAGTTGCCCGCGGATCTCCGGGCGGGTGCGCGCCATCGTGGTGTCTCCCCCGTTCGCTGCCTGTGTGCGGCGGTCAGCTTAGAGACCGGTGAGAGCCGGGGCCCGCGCGGGGGTGCGGGTCGTGCCCTCCCTTAGAGTCGCTTCGTGCTCTTTGGAATGGTGTGCGCCCTGGCCGCGGCTCTCTGCTTCGGCACGGCGACCGTGCTGCAGGCGATCGCCGCCCGGGAGGCCGGGACGGGTGGGGGCGGCGAGGCGGCCCTGCTGCTGCGGGCGCTGCGGCAGTGGCGGTACCTGGCCGGGCTGGCGCTGGACGGGCTGGGCTTCCTGTTCCAGATCGCGGCCCTGCGGTCCCTGCCGATCTACGCGGTCAGCGCGGCCCTCGCGTCGAGTCTCGCGGTCACGGCGGTGGTCGCGGCACGGCTGCTGCGGGTGCGGCTGAGCCGCACGGAGTGGGGCGCGGTGGGCGTGGTGTGCGCCGGTCTGGCGATGCTGGGGCTGGCCTCCGGGCCGGAGGGCGGGCAGCAGGGGTCGGCGGCCCTGGAGTGGGCGATGCTCGCGACGGCCGTGGGCATGCTGGTGCTCGCGCTGCTGGGCGGGCGGCTCTCCGGGCGGCTGCGGGCCCTGGTGCTGGGGCTGGGGGCCGGTCTCGGGTTCGGGGTGGTGGAGGTGTCGGTCCGCCTGATCGACTCGCTGCGACCGGCCGACCTGGTCGCCGACCCCGCGGTCTACGCCCTGCTGACCGGGGGCGCCGCCGCGTTCATCCTGCTGACGTCGGCCCTCCAGCGCGGCTCGGTGACGACGGCCACGGCCGGCATGGTCATCGGCGAGACGATCGGCCCGGCCGCGGTGGGCGTCGTCTGGCTCGGCGACCGCACCCGCGAGGGCCTGGCGTGGCTGGCGGTACTGGGGTTCGCGGTGGCGGTGGCGGGCGCACTGGCCCTGGCCCGCTTCGGCGAGGCACCGCCCCCGGCGACGGAGGACGACCGGGAGGCGGCGTCCGCCCGCTGAGTGCGGCCGGCCCTCACGGCAGTACCCGGCACAGCGCCTCCAGGGCTCCCGTCCAGGCGCTGTCGGGCGGGGTGGCGTAGCCGACGACCAGGGCGTCCAGGGGGACCGTGGGGGCCTGGTCGTGGCGGTGGAAGGCCAGGCCGTGCAGGGCCAGGCCCTGCCAGGTGGCGGCCTGGACGACCGACTGCTCGGTGCCGGGCGGCAGGCGCAGCACGGCGTGCAGGCCGGCCGCGATCCCGGTGACCCGGACCTCGGGCGCGCGGCCCGCGACGGCGGCGGCGAGGGCGTCCCGGCGGCGCCGGTAGCGCAGCCGGGCGGAGCGCACATGGCGGTCGTAGGCGCCGGAGGCGATGAACTCGGCCAGGGTCAGCTGGTCGAGCACCCCGCAGGTGTCGATGGCGCCCTTGGCGGCGATCACCTCCTCCAGCAGGGACGGCGGCAGCACCATCCAGCCCAGGCGCAGCCCTGGGGCGAGGGACTTGCTGGCGGTGCCGAGGTAGACGACCCGGTCGGGGGCGAGGCCCTGGAGGGCGCCGACGGGCTGGCGGTCGTAGCGGAACTCGCCGTCGTAGTCGTCCTCCAGGACCGGCCCGCCGGTCCGGCGCGCCCACTCCACGACAGCGGCCCGCCGGTCGGGGTGCAGGGGGGTGCCCATCGGGAACTGGTGGGCGGGGGTGACCAGAACCGCACCCTCGCCGCCCAACGCGCCGGTGTCGGTGCCCAGTTCGTCGTACGGCAGCGCGCGGGTGGTGAGGCCCGCGTCCCGCAGCAGCCCCCAGTGGGCGTCGAGGCCGTACGACTCCACCGCCACCGTCCGCGCGCCGCGGGCCCGCAGCACGGTGCCGAGCAGGCGCAGGGCGTGCGAGAACCCGGCGGTGATCACGACAGCCTCGGGATCGGTGCGCACGCCCCGGGCGCGGGCGAGGTAGCCGGCGAGGGCGGTGCGCAGTTCGGTCCTGCCGCGCGGGTCGCCGTAGCCGAGGGCGTCGAAGGGCGCGGTGGCCAGGGCGCGGCGGGCGGCCCTGAGCCACTCGGCGCGCGGGAAGGCGGCGAGGTCCGGGGTGCCGGGGACGAGGTCGTAGGCGGGTCCGCCCGGCTCGCGGCGCCGGTGCGGCACCCCGTCAGCGGACGGCGACGGAGCCCTCCCGCGCGGCCCGGAAGGCGTGGCGGGCACCCCTGTCGCGACCCTGGTCCCGGAGCCCTGGCGGGCGGTGAGCCAGCCCTCGGCGACCAGGTCGGCGTAGGCATCGGCGACGGTGTTGCGGGCCAGGCCCAGGTCGGCGGCGAGGCTGCGGGAGGACGGCAGCCGGGTGCCGGGGGCGAGGCGGCCGGTGCGCACGGCGTCCCGCAGCGCGTCGGTGAGCCCCCTGCGCAGCCCGCTGGAACCGGCCGGTTCCAGGTGCAGGTCGACTCCCAGAGTGGCCCATGAATCCGCCATGGAAATGGACCATACTCCTGGGCTTCCCGGCTCCTAGGGTCGAACCATGACCACCGCACAGGAAACCGTCGAGTACGCCACCGAACACGCCCCCAGGCTGGCCTGGGCCGAACACGCGCCCGAGGTCTACAAGGCGATGATCCGCCTGGACGCGGCCGCCAGGCGGGGTCTGGACCCCACGCTGTACGAGCTGGTGAAGATCCGCGCCTCGCAGCTCAACCACTGCGCCTTCTGCCTGGACATGCACTCCAAGGACGCGCTCGCGGCCGGCGAGAGCGTGGAGCGGATCGTGCAGCTCGGCGCATGGGAGGAGTCGCGGCACTTCTACACGGAGAAGGAGCTGGCCGCCCTCGAACTGACCGAGGCCGTCACCGTCCTGACCGACGGATTCGTGCCGGACGAGGTGTACGAGCGGGCCGCCCGGCACTTCGAGGAGGCCGAGCTGGCGCAGCTGATCGCCGCGCTCGCGGTGATCAACGCGTGGAACCGGTTCGGGGTGACCACCCGGATGGTGCCGGGCCACTACCGGCCGGGGCACAAGTGAGCCGGACGCAGACGCTGGACCGCGACGTCGGGCGGGCCATGTCGGCGCTGAGCGCGGCCGCCGAGCGGGGCCTCGGCGACCCGGCCCTGGCCGAACTGGTCATGATCCGCGCCTCCCAGCTCAACCACTGCGCCTTCTGCCTGGACATGCACCTGCGGGTGGCCCGGGAGAACGGCGAATCCGACGACCGGATCGCGCTGCTCGGCGCCTGGGAGGAGGCCGGGGACCGCTACAGCGAGCGGGAGCGGGCGGCGCTGGCACTGACCGAGGCGGTCACCGTGCTGACGGACCGGTTCGTGCCCGACGAGGTGTACGACACCGCGGCCAAACACTTCGACCAGGGCGAACTGGCCCATCTCATCGGGCTGGTCGCCGTCATCAACGGCTGGAACCGCCTGATGGTCAGCCGCCGCGTCCCACCGGGAGGGTACCGGCCATGAGCGCACCCGCCATGGACAAGGCGGACCTGTTCCGCACGCTGCACCGGGGGCGCCCGCACGGCGAGCCGCTGGTGCTGCCCGGCCCCTGGGACGCGGCCGCCGCCCGGGTGTTCGCCGAGGCCGGGTTCCCCGCGCTGGCCACGCCCAGCGCCGGGATCGCCGCCTCCCTCGGGTACGAGGACGGCGAGACCCCCGCCGACGAGATGTTCGCCGCGGTCGCCCGGATCGCCCGGGCCGTGGACGTGCCGGTGTCGGCGGACGTCGAGGGCGGCTACGGGCTCGCCCCGAAGGAGCTGGTGGAGCGGCTGCTGGAGGCCGGGGCCGTGGGGTGCAACCTGGAGGACTCCGGTCCCGGGGGTGTCCTGCGTGACCCGCACCGGCACGCCGACTACCTGGCCGGCGTGCGCTCGGCCGCCGCCGACCGGCTGTTCGTCAACGCCCGCGTCGACACCTTCGTGCACGGCGACGGCGATCCCGAACGGGCCATCGAGCGGGCCGCGGCGTACGTGGCGGCGGGTGCGGACTGCGTGTACCCGATCCTCGCGCCGGTCGACGTGCTGCCCCTGCTGCGGTCCGGCATCGCGGGCCCGCTCAACATGCTGGCCCGGGCGGACGGCGGCGGCCCCTCGCCCGCCGTGCTCGGCGAACTAGGGGCCACTCGCGTCACGTTCGGGCCGGGTCTCCAGCGGCTGAACGCGGCCGCGCTGCGCGAGATCGCCGCCGGCCTGCGCTGAGCCGGCTCAGGACAGCCACCGCTTCCACACCGAGGGGTGGCTGTCCACCCACTTGCGCGCCGCCTCCTGCGGCGACAGCTTCTGGTCGGCGATCATCAGGGAGACCTCGTTCTGGTCCTGCGTGGTCCACCTGAACCTCTTCAGGAAGGCCGCCGCGCTGCCGCCGGACTTCGCGAACCCGGCGTTGAGGTACTTCTGCAGCGGGGTGTGCGGGTAGGCACAGGCCACCTTGGCCGCGTCCGCGTCACAGCCCTCCTTGTACGGCGGCAGCTTCACCTCCGTCATGGGGACCTTCTTGAACAGCCACTGCGGCGAGTACCAGTACGTCAGGAAGGGCTTCTTCTCCTTGGCGAACTGCTTCATCTGGGTGATCTGCGCCGCCTCGGAGCCGGCGAAGACGACCTGGTAGTCCAGCTTCAGGTTCTTCACCAGCGCCTTGTCGTTGGTGACGTAGGACGGGGAGCCGTCCATCAGCTGGCCCTTGCCGCCGCTCTCCGCGGTGCGGAACAGCGAGGCGTACTTGTCCAGGTTCTTCCAGTCGGTGATGTCCGGGTGCTGCTTGACGAGGTACGTCGGCACGAACCAGCCGATGTGCCCGGTGACACCGAGGGCGCCACCGCGCGTGATCGTCCGCTTGTCGGTGACGTACCGCTTCTCCTGGTCCGGGTGGCCCCAGTCCTCCAGGATCGCGTCGACGCGGCCCTGGCTGAGCGCGTCCCAGGCGGGCACCTCGTCCACCTGGACGGTGTCGACGCGGTAGCCGAGCTTGTGTTCGAGCAGGTACTGGGCGACGGCCACGTTGGACTGGGCGCCCACCCACGACTGCACGGACAGGGTCACGGACTTCGCACCCCGGGCGTTCGCGAACGGCGAGGCCTGCTTGGTCATGTCGGCGGCGCCGCAGCCGGTGAGCAGCGCCAGCGCGGACACGCCGGCGGTCACCGTGAGGGTCGTACGGAATCGCATGTCAGGCTCCCTTCCTCGGCCGGCGTCCGGTCGGCTGGGTGACCCGGTCGAGCATCAGGCCGAGGCAGACGATGGCGGCTCCGGCGACCAGGCCGGTCGCCAGGTCGCCCTGGGCGAGGCCGAAGGCCACGTCGTAGCCGAGGGCGCCGCCGCCGACCAGGCCGCCGATGATGACGACGGCGAGGACCAGGACCACGCCCTGGTTGACGGCGAGCAGCAGCGACCGCCTGGCGAGCGGCAGTTGCACCTGCCAGAGCTGTTGGCGGCCGGTGGCGCCGAGCGAGCGCGCGGACTCCAGGGCGGCGGCGTCGACCTGGCGCAGGCCCTGGGTGGTGATCCGGACGACGGCCGGCAGGGCGTAGACGACGGCCGCGGCGACGGCGGGGGCGCGGCCCACGCCGAACAGGGCGACGACCGGGATCAGGTACACGAACTGCGGCATGGTCTGGAAGACGTCGAGCACCGGGCGCAGGACCCGTTCGACGCGGTCGCTGCGGGCGGCGGCGATGCCGGTCGCGAAGCCGAGGACGAGGGTGACGGCGACGGCCGCGAGCACCTGCGAGAGCGTGTCGAGGGAGGGCTGCCACACGCCGAGGACACCGATGGCGGCCATGGCGAGCACCGCGGTCAGGGCGGTGCGCCAGGTCCCGATCAGCCAGGCCGCCGCGGCGACCAGCAGCAGTACCGCCCACCAGGGCAGCCACTGCAGGCCGCCGCGTACGGGGTCCAGGACCCAGGTGGTGAAGTGGCCGGCCCAGTCCGCGGTGCCGCCGACGACGGGCACGCCGGAGTAGAGGTGGGCGGTCATCCAGTCGACGGCGCGGTTGACCGGCTCGGCGATGGCCAGGGTCCAGGAGGAGGGCCAGTCCAGGCGGCCGAGCAGCCGGCCGCCCACGGCGACGGCGACGGTGACGGCGAGGGCGTAGGGCAGGCCGATGGTGCGCGAGCGGGTGGTGCCGTCGCCGGCCGCCGCGGTGACGCGGTCCAGCACGACGGCGAGCAGCACGATCGGGATACCGGCCGCTAGGGCCGCGCCCACGTCGACGGAGGCGAGTGCCTGGTAGACGCGGTCGCCGAGGCCGCCGGCGCCGATCACGGAGGCGATGACGGCCATGGACAGCGCCATCATGATGGTCTGGTTGAGACCGAGCAGCAGTTCCTTGCGGGCCAGCGGGATGCGGGCGGTGAGCAGCCGCTGCGGGCCGGTGGCGCCGAGCGAATCCACGGCCTCCAGGACCTCGGGGTCGGCTCCGCGCAGGCCGAGCGTTGTCAGACGGGCCATCGGCGGGGCGGCGTACACGACGGTGGCGAGCACGGCCGCGGGGACGCCGATGCCGAAGACCAGGACGACGGGGAGGAGGTACGCGAACGCCGGCAGCACCTGCATGGTGTCCAGCACCGGACGCAGGGCGCGGTCCAGGCGGTCGGAGAGGCCGGCGCCCAGGCCGAGCAGGGCGCCGACGACCACGGAGACGAGCACGGCGACGACCATCAGCGCGAGCGTCTGCATGGTGGGCACCCACATGCCGAGCGCTCCGCAGGCCAGGAAGGCGGCGGCGGTGCCCGCGGCCAGGCGGACCCCGGCGACACGCCAGGCGACCAGGGCGGTGAAGGCGGTGACGCCCATCCAGCCCGCGGCGAGCAGGGTCAGGTAGACGCCGCGCACGGAGAGCACGACCGCGTTGCTGATGTAGCCGAAGAAGTACAGGAACAGCGGGTGGCTGTCGCGGTTGTCGATCACCCAGTCGCTGGCGCCGGCGAGCGGCTTGGACAGGTCGACGGTCAGCGCGTGCGGCCAGGCGCCGCTCCCCCAGCGGCTGTGCAGCAGGGGTACGGCGACGGCGGCGACGACGGCCAGCACGAGCAGCTTGGCGGCGGCGCGGTGTCTGAGCAGACCGGGCAGGGCCGGGCGGGAGGCG
>NZ_JAJSZC010000066.1:0-17105 GCF_036815105.1 Streptomyces sp. IBSBF 3136 | reverse complement strand
GGCGGGGGCGGCGATCGTGGCCATCAGACGGCCTCCGGGCTGGTCCGGGGCGCCGGTGGGGCCGGCAGCGGGTCCTGGCTCTCGGCGCCGGTGTCCGGGCCGCTGGTGCCGGGGGCCTGGCCGTCGGTGATGGTGACCTGCTCGCCGGAGCTGGTGACCTGGTCGCCGGAGCGGGTGTCCGGGCCGTCGGTGTCGACGCCGGCCACGACGCCGAGCAGGTGGTCCTGGTCCACCACGCCCAGGCACCTGCCGTGGTCCATCACGCGGGCCGGGGTGCCGGCGCGGGCCACTGCCTCGATGGCCTCGGCGACCGTGGCGTCCGGGCCGATGGCGGGGCCGGAGCCCGCCTCGTCCAGGGCGGCGGGGCGCATGGCCGTACGGGCCGTCAGGACCTGCTCGCGCGGGACGTCGCGGACGAACTCGCGGACGTAGTCGTCGGCCGGGGAGCCCACGATCTCCTCGGGGGTGCCGAGCTGGACCACGCGGCCGTCGCGCATCAGGGCGATGCGGTCGCCGAGCTTCAGCGCCTCGGACAGGTCGTGAGTGATGAAGACCATGGTGCGGCCCTCCTCGCGGTGCAGCCGGGCCACCTCGTCCTGCATGTCGCGCCGGATCAGCGGGTCGAGGGCGCTGAACGGCTCGTCGAACAGCAGGACCTCGGGGTCGACCGCGAGCGCGCGGGCGAGACCGACGCGCTGGCGCTGGCCACCGGAGAGCTGGGCGGGACGGCGCTTCTCCATGCCCGCGAGGCCGACCTTCTCGACGAACTCGGCGGCCCGCTCACGCCGTTCGGACCTGCCGACGCCCTGGATCTCCAGGCCGTAGGCCACGTTGTCCAGGACCGTGCGGTGGGGGAGCAGGCCGAAGTGCTGGAAGACCATCGCGGCGCGGTGGCGGCGCAGCTCGCGCAGCCGGGTCCGGTCCATGGCGCGGACGTCCTCGCCGTCGATGGCGATGCTGCCCGCCGTCGGCTCGATCAGCCGGGTCAGGCAGCGCACGAGGGTGGACTTGCCCGAGCCGGACAGGCCCATCACCACGAACACCTCGCCCCTGCGCACGTCGAAGGAGACGTCGCGGACGGCGGCGGTGCAGCCGGTGCGGGAGCGCAGCTCGGCCGGGTCGAGCGAGCTGAGCTCCGGGTCTGCGGGGACGCGGCCGGCCTTCGGCCCGAAGACCTTCCAGAGGCCGTCCACGGAGAAGACAGGGGCGTCGGTGGTGGGGGGCTTGCGGGTGGGTACCGTGAGCGTCATCGGACGTCACCTCCGATCAGGTCGACGGCCTTCTCCCCGACCATGAGCACCCCGATCATCGGGTTGACGGCGGTCATGGTCGGGAAGACGGACGCGTCGGCGATGCGAATTCCGTCGAGGCCGCGGATCCTCAGTTCGGGATCGACCACGGCGAGTTCGTCGTCGGCGGCGCCCATCCTGCAGGTGCCGGCCGGGTGGTAGACGGTGTGCGCGACCTTGCGGGCGTACTCGCTCAGCTCGGCGTCGTCCACGACGTCCGGGCCGGGGCAGACCTCGCGCTTGAGCCAGCCGGCCAGCGGCTCGCTGCGCGCGATCTCGCGGGCGATGCGGATGCCGTCGACGAGGGTGCGGGCGTCGTAGTCCTCCTCGTCGGTGAAGTACCGGAAGTCCAGGGCGGGCTTGACCGACGGGTCGGCGCTGGTCAGGTACAGGCGGCCGCGGCTGCGGGGCTTGGGGATGTTCGGGGTCATCGAGACGCCGAACTCGGGGCGCTCGTAGCCGAGGCGCTCCGGGTTGTCGGTGAACGGGATCTGGTAGAAGTGGAACATCAGGTCCGGACCCGGGTGTTCGGGGTCCCGGCGCACGAACAGGCCGGCGTCGGAGTCCATCGCCGAGTTCTCCGGGATCGGCCCGTGGGTCTCCCAGACGATGACCGACTCGGGGTGGTCGAGCAGGTTCTCACCGACGCCCGGCAGGTCGTGCGCGACGGGGATACCGAGCGCCTCCAGGTCCGCGCGCGGGCCGATGCCCGAGTGCAGCAGCAGCCGGGGCGAGTCGACGGCGCCCGCGCACAGCAGCACCTCGTTCCTGGCCCGGACCAGCAGTTCCTCGCCGTCCTTGGTGCGCACGTGGACGCCCTCGGCGCGGGTGCCGGTCAGCTCCAGGCGGTGGGCCCAGGTCTCCAGGAACAGGGTGAGGTTGGGGCGCTCGTCCATCACCGGGTGCAGGTAGGCCACCGAGGCCGAGGAGCGCTTGTTGTCCTCGGGGTGGTAGGCGAGGTCGAAGAAGCCGACGCCCTCGGTGAACGGCTTCTTGTTGAAGCCCTCGACGCGGGGCACGCCGAGCGCCGACCGGGCGGCGTCGACGAAGTCGCGGGCGATGGCGTTCCGGTCGTTCTCGTCGACCGGGACGATGTTGTTCTTCAGCCGGGCGAAGTAGGCCTCCATGGGGACGGCTCCCCAGCCCTTGGCGCCGGCGGCCTCCCACTCGTCCCAGTCGGACGGGAGCGGCTTGAAGGAGATCAGCGTGTTGTGGGAGGAGCAACCGCCGAGGACGCGGGCGCGGCTGTGCCGGATGTGCGAGTTGCCCCGGGGCTGTTCGGTGGTCGGGTAGTCGTAGTCGAGGTCGCCGCCGAGCAGGCCCATCCAGCGGCGCAGGGTCAGCACGTCGTCGCGGCCGACGTCGCTGGGGCCGCCCTCGATGACGGCGACGGTGACGTCCGGGTCCTCGGTCAGCCGCGAGGCGATGACGGAACCGGCGGTTCCACCGCCGACGACGACGTAGTCGAACTCGTGGGTGTGATCGGGCATGAGGTGGTTACTCCTGGGGGGTGGGAGGACAGGCGGAGTCCGGGAGCGGGGATGTGTGGGGCCCTGCTCCCGGACTCGTGCGCCGCGGGCTCGCGACACCGGCCGGGACGGGCGCCTTCCGGGTGCGGGAGGCCGGGAGGCGGCGGGGCCCGGGTCCGGGAGGCCGGGGGCCTCGAGGACGACCGGGGACGGGCGTACGGGTCAGCCGGCGAACCAGCGCACCGGCTTCGGTGCGAGGTTCTGGTAGACGTGCTTGGTCTCGCGGTACTCGGCGAGCCCGGCGGGCCCCAGTTCGCGGCCGGTGCCGCTGCGTCCGAAGCCGCCCCATTCCGCCTGCGGCAGGTAGGGGTGGAAGTCGTTGATCCAGACGGTGCCGTGGCGCAGCCGGCCCGCCACCCTGCGGGCCTTGCCGGCGTCGGCGGACCAGACGGCGCCGGCGAGGCCGTACTCGGTGTCGTTGGCGAGGAACACGGCTTCCTCCTCGGTGCGGAAGGTCTCCACGGTGAGGACGGGGCCGAAGACTTCCTCGCGCACGACCTTCATCTCGCGGTGGCAGGCGTCGAGGACGGTCGGCTCGTAGAAGTAGCCGTTCTCCGGGCGCTCGGGGGCCGGTTCGGGGCGCCGGCCGCCGCAGCGCAGCACCGCGCCCTCGGCCAGCGCGGAGGCGACGTACGCCTCGACCTTGGCCCGCTGCTGCTCGGAGACGAGGGGGCCGCACTCGACGCCGTCCTCGGTGCCCCGGCCGAGCCTGATCCGCTGGGCGCGCCGGGCGAGTTCGGTGACGAAGCGGTCCCTGACGGACTCCTCGACGATGAGCCGGCCGCCGGCCGAGCAGACCTGGCCGCTGTGGATGAAGGCGGCGTTGAGGGCCTGGTCGACGGCGGTGTCGAAGCCCTCCTCGGTGGCGCAGGCGTCGGCGAAGACGACGTTGGGGTTCTTGCCGCCGAGTTCGAGGGCGACCTTCTTCACGGTCGGGGCGGCCGCCTGGGCGACCTTGGTGCCGCTGAGCAGGCCGCCGGTGAAGGAGACCAGGTCGACGCCGGGGTGTTCGGCGAGCCGGGCGCCGACGGTGTGGCCGGGTCCGGTGACGAGGTTGGCCACGCCGGCGGGCAGACCCGCGTCGGCGAGCAGTTCGAGCAGCGCGATCGTCGTCATGGGGGTGATCTCGCTGGGCTTGATCACGAAGGTGTTGCCCGCGGCGAGCGCCGGGGCGATCTTCCAACTGGCCTGGAGCAGCGGGTAGTTCCAGGGGGTGATCAGCGCGCAGACGCCGACCGGCTCGTGCACGACGACGCTGTGGACGTCGGGCGAGCCCGCGTCGACGACCCGGCCGGGGGCCTCGGCCGCGACGAGGTCGGCGAAGTAGCGGAAGGCGTCGGCGACGCAGTCGATGTCGACGCGCCCCTCCTCGGCGGTCTTGCCCGCATCGCGGCTCTCCAGCAGGCCGAGCCGCTCGCGGTCGCGCGTGAGCAGGTCGGCGACGCGGCGCAGCAGGGCGGCGCGCTCGGCGACGGGGGTGCCGGGCCAGGGGCCGTGGTCGAACGCCTGGCGCGCGGCGGCCACCGCCCGCTCCGCGTCCTTCTCGTCGCCCTCGGCGACCACGGCGAACGGCCGGGCGTCCGCGGGATCGAGGATGTCGCGCGTGGCGCCGGAGATCGCCTCCAGCCACTCGCCGCCCGCGTGGATCGTCGCCTGGGCCTGTCGTTCCGTTCTGTCCGCCATGATCGGTATTGCCTTCCGTTCCTGTTCCGTGCCCCTCTGTCACAGTCGTGTCACGCTCGGGGACCGCCACCGCCTGCCCAGGGCCCGTCGTTCGCATGCGCGATCGGTGGGGGAAAGTAAGCGGCGTCACTGAACAGCGGGGAGAAACGGGACATAGCCGACACGGGGCCGACCGGCCGTGCACGGTGGGTCACCGGCCGGGCGGCTCCCGGCGCATCACCTCCCGTACGCAGCCGCGCAGCCAGGCGTGGGCGGGGTCGGCGTCGTGGCGGGGGTGCCAGGCAAGACCGACCTTCAGCGCGGGCAGTTCGAGCGGCACCTCGAAGGCGACCAGGCCGAGGGTGGCGGCCAGCGGGCGGCCCCAGTGGCCGATCAGCCCGACCAGGTCGGTGTCGCGCAGCACGAACAGTGAGGCTGGATAGGTGCCGACGGTGCCCACCACCCGCCGCTGAAGGCCGAGGGCGGCCAGGGCGTCGTCGACCGGCCCGTGCTGCCGGCCGCGCCGCGAGACGATGAGGTGGCCGGCCTCCGCGGCGAACCGCTCGGCCGTCAGCTCGCCCGTGAGCAGCGGGTGCCCGGCCCGTACGACACCCAGCATGCGCTCCTCGTGCACCGTCTCCACGTGCACCTCGGGGTCGGCCGTGTCGATCACGCCGACCTCCAGGTCCGCGGTGCCCTGGCGCAGGAACGGGCCGTCCACGTGGCTCTCGGACAGGAAACGCAGGCGGACGCCGGGCGCCTCGCGGGCGGCCCGGGCGAACAGGGCGGCGCCGTGGGTGGCGGCGATCGTGTCGTGGCCGAGGATCGTGAAGGTGCGGGTGACGGTGCGCAGGTCGGTGTCCCGGCCCGGCGCGAACAGGGCCCGGGCCCGCTCCACGACCGCTCCGACCTCGGCGCGCACCGCCAGCGCGTGCGGGGTCGGCACCATCCGCCGTCCGGCGCGCACCAGTACCGGATCGCCGAGCGCCTTGCGGATGCGGCCCAGGGTGCGGCTCATGGCGGGCTCGGACAGGTGCAGGCGGCGTGCGGCGCCCTGGACGCTCTGCTCCTCCAGGAGCACGTCGAGGGCGAGCAGCAGATTCAGGTCCACGCCTGCGGGCGAGCCGGATGATTGCGTCATACGCAACTGTCCCTTGCAAAGGGTGCACTGGAAAGCAGGTCGGAGGCGAGCCTACGGTGGCGGGGCATCCCCCACCAACCGCCCCGCTCCCGGGAGGAGCCGTGCCCGTGCACGCCCTGAAACGCCCCACCCTGCTCGCGCTGTGCGCCTGCGTCCTGGTCGCCCAGAGCATGGTCGCCGCCATCAACCTGCTGATCCCGCAACTCGCCGGGTCCTCGCTGCACCCCTCGCACAGCGAGGTCATGTGGACGGTCGACGCGTACGTCATCGTCTTCGCCGGGCTCCTCGTCCCGGCGGGCGCGCTCGGCGACCGGTTCGGCCACAAAGGCGCGCTGCTCACCGGGCTCGGCCTGTTCGCGGCGGGCGCCACTACCAGCGCGCTGGCCACCGGCCCGGCCGTGCTGATCGCGGGCCGTGGTCTGTCCGGCGCCGGAGCGGCCCTGATCACCCCGGCCACCCTGTCGATCCTGATGCGGCTGTCCGCACCCGGGCACCGGGCCCGCTCGATGGCCGCCTGGACCCTGTCGCTCGGCCTGGGCGGTGCCGCCGGCAACCTGGGCGGCGGCCTGGCCGGGCAGTTCCTGTCCTGGCGGGCCCTGTTCGCGGCCATGGTCCCGCTCGCCGCACTGCTCGCCGCCGCGGTCGCCGTCACCACCCCGCGCACCGAACGCTCCCGCCGCGCCCACCCCGACCCGGTCGGCACCCTGCTGCTCACCGCAGGGCTGGTCGCGGTCCTGTTCGGCATCATCGAGGGGCCCGACCACGGCTGGGCCTCCGCCCCCATCCTCGGCGCCTTCGCCGCCGGTGCCCTGCTGCTCGCCGCGTTCACCGGACACGCCCTGCGCTCGGCCGCCCCGCTGTTCGACCCGCGCGTCTTCGCCTCCTCCCGGCTGCGCGCCGCCTCCCTCGGCACCGCCACCGGCTTCTTCGGCCTGTTCGCCCTGTTCTTCGTCAACTCGCAGTACCTCCAGGAGGTGAAGGGCTTCGGGGCGGCTCTCACCGGCGTCGCGATCCTGCCGCTGCCCGTCGGCATGGCGCTCGCGCAGCGGCTTGCCGCCCGTTGGGCGGACCGCCCGCGCGCGGTCATCGGCACCGGGCTCGCCCTCATCGGCCTTGGCCTGCTCGGCGTCTCCACGGTCGGCGCCGGCACCCCCTACTGGGCCTACGCCGGCTGGCTGCTGGTCGTCTCGGCCGGCACCGGTCTGTCGATGCCCGCCCTGACCCTCGGGGTCGTCACCTCGCTCCCGGCGCACCAGGCGGGCCTCGGCTCCGGCCTGGGCACCACGGCCCGCGAGACCGGCGCGGCCCTGGGCGTCGCGGTCACCGGGACCGTCCTGTCCGCCCACGCCGACCTCGCCCACGGCATGGGACCGGCCCTGCGCACGGTCGCCGTGGTGGTCCTGGCGGCGACGGCGCTGGTGACCGCGGGCTACGGCGGCGGCCGGACCGCCGGCCGCGTGGTCACGGCCGGCCGGGAGAGCCGGGAAGCGGCACTGCCCCGCTCCTGAGCCGTTACGCGCAGGAGGCGGCGGTCGGGCAGAACGAGGCCAGGGCCGTGGTGAGCGGCGCCCGGACCAGGGCGTCGGAGAGCCTTTCCGGTCCGCTGGCACGGATCGCGTACAGGGTGCCGTCGGCCGCCTGGAAGCGGTGGTCGACGACACGGCGGGCGCCCTTGTCCGGATCGTCGTAGCGGTACGACAGCTCGGCCCAGGTGTCTCCGGAGCTTCGGTCGAGGGCCTGGTAGCCGGGCTCGCGGGCGTAGCCGTAGCCCGGGTGGTTCTCGGCGAGGTCCAGCGACTCGGTGACGGTGGCCTCCGACAGCTCGAAGATCTGCAGCTGGCGCCCGTCGGACGGGGAGTCGTAGTACACCACGGCCGCCTTCTCCCCCTGCTTCTCCCGCCGGGTCCAGCCCGCGGGGACGGAGACGGCGTAACCGACGGGGTCGTGGACGAGGCGGTAGCCCGCGGGTGCGGTCCGGTCCGGGGCGGCACCCGCCGGGTCGGAGCTCGTGCCGGAGGACGTGCCGGAGCCGGAACCGGAACCGGACCCCGGGGCCGAGCCGGCGGCCGGGTCACCGGTGGCGGAGTCGTCCGAGGCGTCGGAGGCGGAGGCGGAGACACCGGTGGCCGGCGCGGACGCCGCCGGGGTGCCGGTCCCGCCGCGGTCCCGGCCGAGGTACCAGACCCCGAAGCCGGTACCGGCTCCCACCAGGGCCATCGCCAGGACCAGGGCGATCAGCCGGCCGCCGCGCGCACGCCGGGGCGCGGACGCGGGACCGTACGACGGGTGCGACGGCGGGTATGTCTGCGCGTACGACGGCGGCGCGGCCGGTGCCGGTACGGACGGGGCGCCGGCCTGCGTGGGGGCGGTGGCCCAGGGCGGCGGTGCCGGGGTGTCGGCGGGGGCCGCGGCCGGCGCGAGGTGCGCGGTGCGCGTCTCCTCGGACGCCCACGCGGGCGGGCTGACCGGCCCGGACGACCAGGCCGGCCGGCCTCTGTCCGCGTCCGGCTCACGCTCGGGATGCGGCTCGTGCCCCTCCCCGCCGGTCCATCCGTTCCATCCGCTCATCACGAACCCCCCGAAACGCCCGCCCTGTACTGCTGTCGACAGTAGCGGCGAAAAGGGGCGCGGGCCCCGCTCCGGACGAAACCGGAACAGGGCCCGCGCACACTCGTGGCGAAACGCCCGAGTCGAGGCTCAGATGAGGCCCAGGGAGCGGACCGCCTCGCGCTCCTCGACGAGCTCCTGCACGGAGGCGTCGATGCGGGCGCGGGAGAACTCGTTGATGTCCAGGCCCTGGACGATCTCGTACTTGCCGTCCTTGGTGGTGACCGGGAAGGAGGAGATCAGGCCCTCCGGGACGCCGTAGGAGCCGTCCGACGGGATGCCCATGGAGGTCCAGTCGCCCTCGGCGGTGCCGTTGACCCAGGTGTGCACGTGGTCGATGGCGGCGTTGGCGGCGGAGGCCGCGGAGGAGGCGCCACGGGCCTCGATGATCGCGGCACCGCGCTTGGCGACGGTCGGGATGAAGTCCTCGGCCAGCCACTTCTCGTCGTTCACGACCTCGGCGGCGTTCTTGCCGGCGACCGTGGCGTGGAAGATGTCCGGGTACTGGGTGGCGGAGTGGTTGCCCCAGATGGTCAGGCGCTTGATGTCGGCGACCGTCGAGCCGGTCTTCTTCGCGAGCTGGGTCAGCGCGCGGTTGTGGTCCAGGCGGGTCATCGCGGTGAAGCGCTCGGCCGGGACGTCCGGCGCGGCGGCCTGCGCGATGAGCGCGTTGGTGTTGGCCGGGTTGCCGACCACGAGGACCTTGATGTCGTCGGCGGCGTGGTCGTTGATGGCCTTGCCCTGCGGCTTGAAGATGCCGCCGTTGGCCTCCAGCAGGTCGCCGCGCTCCATGCCCTTGGTGCGCGGGCGGGCACCGACGAGGAGCGCCACGTTGGCGCCGTCGAAGGCCACGTTCGGGTCGTCCGTGATGTCGATGCCCTGGAGCAGCGGGAACGCGCAGTCGTCCAGCTCCATGGCGGTGCCCTCGGCGGCCTTGAGCGCCGGGGTGATCTCCAGGAGGCGCAGCTTGACCGGCACGTCCGCGCCGAGCAGCTGGCCGGAGGCGATGCGGAAGAGCAGGGCGTAACCGATCTGGCCGGCTGCGCCGGTGACGGTGACGTTCACGGGAGTGCGGGTCATGGCGTTCTCCGTATGACAGCTGGCGGTGGGGCTTCGCTGCCCCGTGCGGATGATCGATCTCTTGGCGTCAAGAGAGATCCAGCGGTCAGGCTATCGCGCATCCGGCATGCGAGATGTCCGGGGCCCTGTGGCCCAGCCCACAAGCCGGATGCCCGGTTCGGCAGAAGGCGGCCGCCCGTCCGGGAGAGGAGGGACGAGGACGGCCGCCGGGGGGACCGGATTGCCGGACTCCCGTGGGGGTACGGTTCGCGTTCCCAGGATCCGCCGGGCCATGCGTCCGCCTCATGAATTCCACCCGGAACGGTGACTGCCGGCCGCCGTTCGCCCTTCTGCGGCCCGTGCGGTGCCTTCGCCGTTCTGCGGCCCGTGCGCTACCGGCTACTTCGTGCAGCCGGTACGCCCGGAGGCGAGGGTCGCGCAGGCCTTGGCCTCGGCCGCGTCCTTCACGGCGACCATCGGCGTGTAGGCGATGGTGTCGCCGACCTCGGTGATGTCACCGCGCTCCCGGGTCTTGCCCGCGGAGACCTGGACCTGGTCGCCCTGGGTGGCGCCGGTGATCCGTCCCCAGGCCGCGCCGCAGGTCTTGCTGTAACGGACCTCCAGGGTGGCGGTGCCGAGGGCGGCCGTCTTGGCGGTGGTCACCAGGTCGCCGCTGCACCCCATGGACTCGGCGTCCTTGCCGGTGCAGGAGGAACCGCTGCACTTGACGCCGGGGGGCGGCGTGGGGTCGCTGCTGGCGCTCGGGGAGGGCGACTTGGCGGCGTTCGCGTCCTTGCCGTCGCCGCCCGGCCGGGTGAGGTAGAAGACGGCCGCGACGACGACGAGGGCGCCGACGACCCCCGCGAGGAACATCGTCAGCCGCCGCTTGCCGCCCGTGCCGGTGGCGCCCGCGGTACCCCCCGGGCCGGTGGCGCCCGCGGCGGCCTGCGGCGCGCGCGGCTGACCGCCGTGAGGATCCGGGGTGCCCGGCGGCCGGCCCGGGCCGTCCGGCGCGGGTCCGGGCCGTGCGCCGGCGGCGCCGCCGGGACGGCCGCTCGTCGGCGAGGGTCCCTGATAGCCCGCGAGACGCCAGGAGTTGACCTCGGCGGCCGACCCGCCGTCGTCGCCGCGCGGCCTCAGGGCGCTCGCGCGTCCGTCCGTGTCCTGCCGACCGTCCGTGCCCTGGTGTCCGTCCGTGCCCTGGTGTCCGTCCGCGCCCTGGCGCCCGTCGGCGTACTGCCGCCCGTCGGCGTCGGCGGCCGTCGGCTGCGGCGGGATCGACGGCGCGACGCCCGCCGGGCCCGCGACGCCCGGGGCCGCGGAGGTGCCGGCGCCCCTGCGGACCGTCGTGGTGCCGCCGGTCCCCTCGACCTCGGCCGCCCCGAACTCCCCGAGCGCGGCGCGCGCCTGGCTGATGCGTATCTGCTCCATGGTCCGGTCGTGCCGCATCTCCGCCCGGCTCCAGGCGCGTTCGGCCAGCTCCCACATGGTGGTGAGGTGGATGGGGCTGGTGCCGGTGACCTCGGCGAGCGCGACGATCGCGCCCTTGGGCGCGAGCAGCCGCCCGCCCAGGTAGCGCTCCCAGGACGTCTTGCTGTAACCGGTCCGGTCGGCCAGCGCCGCGATGCTCAGGCCGCTGCGGTCCACCAGCCGCCGCAACTGGCTGGTGAACTCCTTGATCTGCGGATCCAGCTCGTCCGGCAAGGTCTTCCATCGCGGCATTGCTTCCCCCTCATTCCCCCCGGCCGGTGCCGTCGATTCCCCGCGCCGTCCCCGCGGGTACCTGCCCCGGCCCGGTCCTGTCCCCGGGTACGGCACCCGTTCTGGCTACCCATGGGGATGCGCTGACCAAGGATCCCAGTTCCCGGAGCGGGGGCGCACGGGAGCATCGGTCCGGCCCCTCATGCGTCCGCGTCCACGCGGCCTTCGTAACGTATCCCCGTTTCGCCGGGGTTCCGCCACGCCCGGGGCACATGTGGCAGTGCGCGGACACCGTAGCGGAACCGTCACTTCCGTGCCACAGCGGGCGGACAGCCATTGAACAGGTCGTTCACGGCAGGGAAGGCTGGGTCCCGGCGGCGGTCCGTCTTGCTCGGGGGAGGGGACGGGCCGCCGCTGCCGGAGACCGCGCCGCCGCGCGGGCGGCGCTACTTGGTGAGCGTGAAGTGCAGGGTGTCCTTCAGGAACGGGATCTCCAGCCACGGTTTGGGCTGGGCGGTCATCGCGAGCAGGGCGATGACGAGCCCCAGCACCCCGTAGGTGGCGATGTCCGTGAAGCGCGAGCGTACGGCGAGCATGCCGACGCTCGGGAGTATCCACCGCAGGACCGCGCCCGCCAGCAGGGCCCCGCCGATCAGCAGGGTGCCGAGCCGGAACAGGTCCAGCGCGGTCAGCAGCAGGCCGAGGGCGACCGTCGACAGCACGACCAGCATCGGCCACTGCCGGGCGGGCGCCGGGGCGTCGCCGGCGGCGGCCCGGCCGCCGCCCTCGGGCCGGGCGGTGTCCCTGGTGAACAGCGGGAAGCGGCGGGTGACACGCCGCGGGCGCCCCTCGGCGTCGGGGGCGCTGATCGCGTCGCGCACGGTCGGCTCGGTGCCGTGGGCGTCCTCAGCCGGCACTGCGCTCCGCCGCCTCGACCACGTTGACCAGCAGCTGCGCCCGGGTCATCGGGCCCACACCGCCGGGGTTGGGGGAGATCCAGCCGGCCACCTCGGTCACGCCCGGGTGGACGTCACCGACGATCTTCCCCTCGGCGTTGCGGGACACGCCGACGTCCAGGACGGCCGCGCCGGGCTTGACGTCCTCGGGACGGATCAGGTGCGGGAAGCCGGCCGCCGCGATGATGATGTCGGCCCGCTTGAGGTGGGCGGACAGGTCCCGGGTGCCGGTGTGGCACTGGGTCACGGTGGCGTTCTCGCTGCGCCGGGTGAGCAGCAGCGGCATCGGGCGGCCGATGGTCACGCCGCGGCCGACGACCACGACCTCGGCGCCCTTGATCTCCACGCCGTGGCGGCGCAGCAGGGTGAGGATGCCGTTCGGGGTGCAGGGCAGCGGGGCCGGCTCGTTCAGGACCAGCCGCCCGAGGTTCATCGGGTGCAGGCCGTCGGCGTCCTTGGCCGGGTCCATCAGCTCCAGGATGCGGTTCTCGTCGATGCCCTTGGGCAGCGGGAGTTGGACGATGTAGCCGGTGCAGGCGGGGTCCTCGTTCAGCTCGCGGACGACCGCCTCGATCTCCTCCTGAGTGGCCGTGGCCGGCAGCTCACGCTGGATGGAGGCGATGCCGACCTGCGCGCAGTCGCGGTGCTTGCCGGCGACGTACTTCTGGCTGCCGGGGTCCTCCCCGACCAGGATCGTGCCGAGGCCGGGCGTGACGCCCTTCTCCTTCAGCGCCGCCACGCGGGCGGTCAGATCGGACTTGATCGCGGCTGCGGTGGCCTTGCCATCGAGAATCTGGGCGGTCATGACCCCATCCTCGCGGATGACCGGCCCCTGGTTCCAATCCGGGTGCCCTCCGGCCGGGTCCCACGCGCCGCCCGCACGGCCGTCCTTGATCGACGATGTTGCACTTGCACAACACCTGGCGAATCCGGCTGGACAAGAATCGGCCTCTCCCCCGACGATGAACGGCGCAGTATCGCGGTCCGGTTGGGGGGCAAACCGCTCAGATCCTGACGATCCTCCGTTCCTTCCGCGCCCGTCCCCGCAGTGTCAACGGAGGAAACCCGCCATGAGTTTCGGCTCGCCCAACAACCCCTACGGCCAGCCGCAGGACCCGCAGCAGCAGCCCTACGGGTACCCGCAGCAGCAGCCCGGCTACCAGCAGGCGCCGCAGGGCGTCCCGCCGCAGCAGGGTTACGGCTACCCGCAGCAGCCGGGTTACCCGGGCTACCCGCAGCAGGGCGGATACGGCTACGGCGTCCAGCCGCCGTACGCGAACTGGGGACAGCGCTTCCTCGGCACCCTCGTCGACGGCCTGGTCTTCCTGGTGCCGTACATCCTGGTGCTCGTGGGCCGCAACAACGCCGCGCTGTCGGCGATCGGCGGGCTCGCCATCATCGCGATCGCGATCTGGCAGCTGATCCAGGAGGGCCGCACCGGCCAGACGATCGGCAAGAAGGCGCTGGGCATCCGCCTGGTGAAGGAGGAGACCGGCCAGCCGCTCGGCGTGGGCATGGCCTTCGTCCGCCGGCTCGCCCACTTCCTGGACAGCCTCGCCTGCTACCTGGGCTGGCTGTGGCCGGCGTGGGACTCCAAGCGCCAGACGTTCGCCGACAAGGTCTGCGGCTCGATCGTCATCAAGACCCAGTGAGCTGAGCCCCTGCGGCGCCTGCGGAACGCTCAGCGCTTCCAGCGCCTCCGGCGCTTTCATCACCTGATCGCCGAAGCGGCCTCCGGCCCCCTGCCTTCGCGGGGGCCGGAGGCCGCTTCGGTGTGCGCCCGGGGCTCAGTGGAAGAAGTGGCGGGTGCCCGTGAAGTACATGGTCACGCCGGCCTTCTTGGCGGCCTCCACGACCAGCTCGTCGCGGATCGAGCCGCCCGGCTGGACGATCGCCCGCACGCCCGCGCCGATGAGGATCTCGGGACCGTCCGGGAACGGGAAGAAGGCGTCCGAGGCCGCGTAGGCGCCGCGGGCCCGCTCCTCGCCGGCCCGCTCGACGGCCAGCTTGCAGGAGTCGACGCGGTTGACCTGGCCCATGCCGACGCCTACCGAGGCGCCGTCCTTGGCGAGCAGGATCGCGTTGGACTTCACCGCCCGGCACGCCTTCCAGGCGAAGGCCAGCTCCTTGAGCTCCTCGGCGGAGAGCGCCTCACCGGTCGCCAGCGTCCAGTTGGCCGGGTCGTCGCCGTCGGCCTGGAGCCGGTCGGTCTCCTGCAGCAGCACACCGCCGTCGACCGGCTTGACCTCGACCGGGTCGGCCGGTCCGTTCGAAGCCCGCAGGACCCGGATGTTCTTCTTCTTGGTGAGGGCCTCCAGGGCCCCGTCCTCGTAGCCGGGCGCGACGATGACCTCGGTGAAGATCTCCGCGACCTGCTCGGCCATCTCCTTGCTGACCGGCCGGTTCACGGCGATGACCCCGCCGAACGCGGACAGCGGGTCGCAGGCGTGCGCCTTGCGGTGCGCCTCGGCCACGTCCGCGCCGACCGCGATGCCGCAGGGGTTGGCGTGCTTGATGATCGCCACGCACGGCTCGTCGTGGTCGTACGCGGCACGGCGGGCGGCGTCCGTGTCCGTGTAGTTGTTGTACGACATCTCCTTGCCGTGCAGCTGCTCGGCCTGGGCGAGGCCGGCGCCACCGGCGTCGACGTACAGCGCGGCCGGCTGGTGCGGGTTCTCGCCGTAGCGCAGGGTGTGCGCACGCTCCCAGGTGGCGCCGAGGAAGTCGGGGAACGGCGACTCGTCCACGGGCGCGTAGGAGGAGGCGAACCAGGAGGCGACGGCCACGTCGTAGGCGGCCGTGTGCTGGAATGCCTCGGCGGCGAGCCGCTTGCGGGTGACGAGGTCGAAGCCGCCGGCCTGCGCGGCGGCCAGGACGTCGGCGTACCGCTCGGGGCTGGTGACCACGGCCACCGAGGGGTGGTTCTTGGCGGCGGCGCGGACCATCGAGGGACCGCCGATGTCGATCTGCTCCACGCACTCGTCGGGCGAGGCGCCGGAGGCGACGGTCTCCCGGAACGGGTAGAGGTTGACGACGACCAGGTCGAACGGCTCGACCCCCAGCTCGGCGAGCTGCTCGCGGTGGCTGTCGAGACGCAGGTCGGCGAGGATGCCCGCGTGCACCCGCGGGTGCAGGGTCTTGACCCGGCCGTCCAGGCACTCCGGGAAGCCGGTCAGCTCCTCGACCTTGGTGACGGGGACACCGGCGGCGGCGATCCGGCCGGCCGTGGACCCGGTCGAGACGAGCTCGACCCCTGCCTCGTGCAGCCCGCGCGCGAGGTCTTCGAGGCCGGTCTTGTCGTAGACGCTGACGAGCGCCCGGCGAATGGGCCGCTTGGTGCTCTCGGCGGTGGCGGTCACTGGATAACTACCTTTCGTCCCTCAATGCGATAGCCGTTGCGGGCGAGCCGCCCCACGACCTCGACGAGCAGCCTTCGCTCGACTTCCTTGATGCGCTCGTGCAGCGCGCTCTCGTCGTCCTCGTCCCGCACCTCGACCACGCCCTGGGCGATGATCGGGCCGGTGTCGACGCCGTCGTCGACGAAGTGGACGGTGCAGCCGGTGACCCTGGCGCCGTACGCGAGCGCGTCGCGCACGCCGTGGGCCCCGGGAAAACTGGGCAGCAGGGCGGGGTGCGTGTTGACGAACCGGCCGCCGAACCGCGCGAGGAACTCCTTGCCGACGATCTTCATGAACCCGGCGGAGACCACGAGATCGGGCTCGTGGGCGGCCACGGCACCGGCGAGGGCCGCGTCCCACTCCTCCCGGCCCGCGAAGTCCTTCACCCGGCACACGAAGGTCGGCAGCCCGGCCCGCTCGGCGCGGGCGAGCCCCTCGATGCCGTCGCGGTCGGCCCCGACGGCGACGATCCGCGCGCCGTACGACTCGGCTCCGGTGCGCTCGATCTCGTCCAGGAGCGCCTGCAGGTTGGTGCCGGATCCGGAGACCAGCACGACGAGGCGCTTGACCGCTTGGCCAGCGGGGGTGGCGGCCACGGTGGGGCCCTTTCTCGGGGGAGCGATGTGTCCGGCCGGCGGTTTGTACAGTCGTACGAATGCTTCGCGCCCCGGAATACGGGGAAGTCTACGAAGCGGCCGACCGTCAGCAACGATACCGGCACCGCGGAAGGCCCCCGGGGGACGGGTGTGTGGCCGGAAGGTAGCGTTCGGGGGGATCAACCAGGAGCTGCCCCGGGAACGCGGTCGTCGTGCGGTGCGTTGACGGGGTGGAAGCTCATGTCGCACAGCCGTACTCATGTAGGGGAAGACGCTCTTTTGATGCCCGACCGCAGCCTGCGACTCCTCACGTTCCCGCCGCGCCCGGCCCAGGAGGGCGAGCGGGGCACCGTGCTGCTGCGGGAACGGCCGGCCTCGCCGCCCGAGGCGCCCCGGAACGACGGGGACGGCGACGGGCGCGGTGGCGAGCAGCAGGACGACAACCCGTTCGCGCCGCCGCCGGAGGGCAGCCCGGACCGGCCGTGGCAGCCCCGTCACCCCGAGGGCTCCCAGGGCTCGGGCCCCGGGGAGGGCCCCGGCTGGGGCGGCCAGTGGAGCGACCGCCAGCCCGGCCGCTCCCCCGGCGGCTTCGGTCAGCGGCCCGGCGGTGGCCCCGAGGGCCCGGGCGGCCCGGCGGGGCCCAACCTGCGCTGGGACCCGACGGACCCGACCCAGCGCCGGGCGCGCTACGCGCTGCTGTCCGGCATGTGGTCCGTCTTCTTCGCCCTGTTCAGCTGGCCCTACGTGGCGCTGCTGCTGGGCGTGCTGGCCCTGTACTGGGGCATCAGCGCCCTGCGCGCCAAGCCCCGCACCCAGGACCGGAACCCGGACACCCCTGCCCCGGCGCCGGCCCCGGCCGCGTCCCCCGCCCAGGGCGGACGGCCGTACACCACGGCGGCGATCGGCGGCGTGGTCACGGCGTGCCTGGCGCTGGCCCTGGTGGGCACGACCTTCACCGTGCAGCTGGTCTACCGCGACTACTACACGTGCGTCACCGACGCCCTGACCCACGAGGCCAAGCAGTCCTGCGACCAGTTGCTGCCGAAGGAGCTGCGCGGGGTGCTCGGGGTCGACAACAGCTGACGGCTCTTGCCCTAGGGCCTGTTGCGAAGGTGGCCTCGTCGCCCGGAGGGCGGCCGCGCGGCGTCCGGTGCGTGCTCTCGGCGT
>NZ_JAJSZC010000065.1:0-35212 GCF_036815105.1 Streptomyces sp. IBSBF 3136 | reverse complement strand
GCCCACCCCGGGGACGACGCCCCCCGCACCCCGTTCGAGGAGGAGGTCGCCCGGATCTGGGCGGAGGTGCTCGAGGTGGACGCCGTCGGCATCCACGACAACTTCTTCGACCTCGGCGGGCAGTCGCTGACCGCCGTACGGCTGGCGGCCCGGCTGCGCGACACCTTCGCCGTCGAACTCGCCCTGAGCGACCTCTACGCCGACTTCACCGTCGCCGAGGTCGCCTGGACGATCCTGCGGCGGCTTGCCGGGGACGACCCGGCGGACGACTGAATCACCGGCGCACGGCCGCTGACGGACCACGAGAAGCGAGGAAAGACATGTCCGGCACCACCCTGCTGTGCCTGCCCCCGGCCGGCGCCGGCGCCGCGTTCTTCCGGCCCTGGGTCGGCAGCCACCCCGGTCTGCGCGTCGTCCCCGTCCATCTGCCCGGCCGGGAGAAGCGGTTCGCCGAGCCGGAGTGCCGGGACGTCGGCACGCTGCTCGACGTGATCGTGCCCGAACTGCTGCGGGAGACCGAGGGCGCCGACCGGGTCGCGGTCTTCGGCCACAGCTTCGGCGCCTTCCTGGCCCACGAGATCGCCCGCGCCCTCGCCCGGGTGGCACCCCACCTGGATCTCGTGCTCGTCCCGAGCGGCGCCACCCCGCCCGGCACCCCGCGCGCCGAGCGCATCACCGGGCTGCCCGACGACGCGTTCCTCGCCGGTGTGCGCCGGATCGCCGGCTACCACCATCCGGCCCTGGACGACCCGGAACTGCGCGAACTGCTGCTGCCGCCGCTGCGCACCGACATCGCGATGCAGGAGGACCACCGGCCGGCCCCGGCCGGGCCGGCGCGGTTCCCGGTGCTGAGCGTGCGCGGCACCGACGACGACGTGATCTCCGCGGCCGCGGCCGGTGCCTGGCGGGAGACGACCACCGGGCCCTTCCGGCTCGTCGAACTGCCCGGGGGCCACATGTACCTGGTCGACTCCTGGCGCCCGCTGCTGGACCGCCTCGCGCACGAACTGGGCGGTCTGCCGGCCGGCGCCCACTGACCCCCCGCACTGGAGACCTCATGTCGGATCACGCAACCGTGCCCGCCGCGCCCCCGGCCCACGCCGGACTCCTCGCGCGGATGGCCGCGATCTGGGAGGAGGCGCTCGGCTGGGGCGTCACCGACACCGCGGCGAGCCTGTTCGACCTGGGCGGCAGCAGCCTGACGGCGGCACGGATCGCCAAGCTCAGCCGTGCGGAGTTCGGTGTGGACATCCCCGTACGCGCGCTCTACGAACACCAGTCGCTCGACGCGTTCACCCACCACGTGGCCGGTGCGGCCCCGGCGCTCACCGGGCCCGCGCGACCGCGTCCGGCCACGCCCGTCACCGGCCCGCCCGCCCAGGGCCAGGCGGGCGCGGGGAGCCGGCTGCGGCCCCGGCTGACCGGCCCGGCCGAGCACGGACGCGTCCGGGCCGTGGTGGCCCTGAGCGGTCCCGCGCTCGCGGCCCTCGCCGCCCTCGGCGACGGCCGGCCGGACGGCGGGACGGTGCTGCTCGGCGCCGCCACGGGCCTGGTGACGGCCGCCGCCGAGGGCACCGACGAGGCCGTGGTGCACCTGTGGCACGGGGACCGGCCGGTGCCTGTCCCGGTCGCCGGACAGCGGGCCGCCGACGCCGGGGAACTGCTGCGCGACGTGGCCGGCGCCCTGCGCGCGGCGGACACCGCCGGCACCGGGATCGACGTGCTCGTCGCCGGGACGCCGGTGGAGACGCCCGGTACGCCCCCACCGCTCGTGGTCACCCTCGAAGAAGACGCCGACGGCGGCCGCCGGCTGTGCGTGGACGCCGACCGCGGACGGTTCGAACCCTGGTTCGCCCAGGTGCTGGCCGAGGTGATCGGCCACGTGCTGGGCGGCCTCGGTGACCCGGCCGCCCCGCTCGACGCCCTCCGCCTGATCCCGCCGGACGCGCCCTGGGCGGACGCGCCGGCGCGCTGGGAGGTCCCCGACGAGCCGGAACCGGAGGGTACCGGCACCCTGCTGTCCGGATTCCTCGCGCGGGCCGCTGCCCACCCGGACGACCTCGCGGTCACCGGAGCCGACGGCCCCGAGGTGACCTACGGCCAACTGCGCGCGGCGGCCGAGCGGGTGGCCCGGACACTGCTGGCCCACGGCGTCCGCCCCGGCGACCCGGTGGCCCTGCTCGCCCGCAAGTCCTGGCAGGCGGTGGCGGTCATGCTCGGCGTGCTGCGCGCCCGCGCCGTCCATGCCCCGCTCGACCCGGACCTGCCCGCCGCCCGGCTGGCGGCGATGCTCACCGCGCTCGCCCCGGCCGCGCTGGTCACCGGGGCGGGAACGGCCCCACCGGGCGCCGCACCGGCCGGCACGGCCGTGTTCGACGTGGCCGAACTCGCCGGGACACCGCGGGACCCGGGCACCGACGTCCCGGTGCCGCCGCCGGGCCCGGACGACATCGCCTACGTGATCCACACCTCCGGCAGCACCGGAGTGCCCAAGGGCGTCGCCGTACGGCACGGCGCCGTCCACGCGTTCGTCCGGTGGCGCCGCCGGTACCACGCGATGCACCGGGAGAGCCGCTGCCTGGTGATCTCCTCCCTGTTCTTCGACAGTTCCCTGGCGGAGATCTTCCCCGCCCTCACGGCCGGCGCCCGCCTGGTCCTGCTGCCCGAGCACCTGCGGCTCGACGCCGCCCGGACCGGCGCCCTGCTGCGGGCGCATGGCGTGACCCACGCGACCGTCGTCCCCAGCCTCTACCGGATCCTGCTGGACGACCTCGCCGACGGCACCGCGCTGCGCTCGGTCACCGTCGCCGGCGAGGCCGCCTCACCGGAACTGATCAGCAGGCACCGGCGGTCGCTGCCCGGCGTCCGGCTGGTCAACGAGTACGGGCCGACCGAGAACTCCGTGGGCTCCACCGCCCTGGACTACGGCGCCGGGCACGGCGCGGGACACCCGGTCGGGCGGCCCGTCGCCGGTGCCGTCGTCCGGGTCCGCGACCCGCGCGGGCACCGGCTGCCGCCCGGCTTCCCCGGCGAGATCCAGCTCTGCGGCCCCCGGCTGGCCGAGGGCTACCGGGGCAACCGCGAGGCCACCGACCGCGCCTTCGCGGCGGACCCGGACGCACCGGGCGGACGCGTCTACCGCACCGGGGACCGCGGCTGGTGGCGGCCGGACGGCGTCCTCGAATTCCTCGGCCGCGTCGACTCGCAGGTGAAGATCCGCGGCCACCGCGTCGAACTCGGCGACATCGAGGCCCAGCTCGGCGCCCTGCCCGCGGTGGAGACGGTGGCCGTCGTCCCCGTCGGCGACGGTGTCGTGGCCGAGGCCCTGGTGGCCTACGTCAGCGGACCGGCCGGGGAGGACACGGCGGCCCTGCGCGAGCGCGCCCGGCGCGCCCTGCCCGCCGCGATGGTGCCCGCGCTGTTCGTCGTGCTGCCCGCGATGCCCCTGACGCCCAACGGAAAAGCCGATCGGCGGGCACTGGCCCGCAGGGCGCCGGGCGATCTGCGCCCGGGGCCCGCGACTAGGTGAGGACGAGCGTGACAGCCATGAACCCGACGACCCCGACGGCCCCGGGGAAGGCGTCCGGACCGGCGACCCCGGCGAGCCCGGTCTCCAGGGACGACCTGGAGGCACGCAGGCGGCTGGAGGCCGCGCTGCTGGCCCGCCGGCGCCCGCCCGCGCCCGCGTCCGCGCCGGCCGCCCCGGCCGCGGCCACCGGTGAGACGCGGTTCCGCGCCTCGCTGGCCCAGGAGGGCATGTGGGACGCGCTGCGGGGCGGGTTCGGGTCCACCCCGCCCCTGCTCCTCGGCGCGCTCCGGCTGCGCGGCCCCCTGGACGTGCCGGCGCTGGACGCGGCCTGGCAGGACGTCGTGGCCCGCCACGACCAACTGCGTGCCACCCTGCACCGCACCGGCGACCGGCTGGACCTGGTGATCGCCCCCGCCCTGCGGCTGCCGGTCACCGTCACCGCACTGGACCACGCGGACTACGACCGCTTCACCCGCGAACAGGTCGACCGCCCCGTCGACCTGGCCGACGGGCCGCTCGCCCGGCTGCACCTGCTGCGCCTGGCGGACGACGACCACCTCGCCTTCCTGCTCATGCACCACATCATCGGCGACGGCCGGTCGGTCGAGGTCCTGGTCCGCGACCTGAGCGCCTGCTACCTGGCCCGCACCACCGGCACACCGGCCGACCTGCCCGGACTGCCCGTGCGCTACGGCGACCACGCGGCCCGGCACCGTGCCCGCATGACCGGACCGCGGGGCGCGGAGGTGGCCCGGTACTGGCGGGAACGCCTGGACGGTGCCGAGCCGGCCGTCCTGCCCACCGACCGCCGGCCGCAGAGCGAGCCGGGCCCGCCGCTCGGCGGCTTCCTGGAACAGGAGCTGCCCGCCGACGTCTTCGACGCCCTGCGGGAGCTGGCCAGGCGGGCCCGGACGACTTTCCACACCCTCGGCCTGGTCGCCTTCCAGACGCTGCTGGCCAGGGAGTCGGGACAGCGCGACATCAGTGTCCGGGTGCCGGTCTCCTACCGGGACGGCACCGACGTGCGGGACCTGATCGCCGACTTCTCCAACGACGTCGTCGTCCGCACCGACCTCTCCGGGAACCCGGCGTTCGGCGACCTGATCGCCCAGGTGCACGAGCGGAGCGCGCGGGACTTCGCCCACCACGACCTGCCGGCCCACCTGCTGGAGCCCCACCTGCCGGTGCCCGGCCTGCTCGACCGCCTCTTCCACGTGCAGTTCACGGCGGAACGCGACCTGGAGGCACCGGTCCGGTTCGCCGGCCTGACGCTGGAACAGGAGATGCCGGCGGACCCGTACGTCTCCCGGCCACTGAGCCTGCGGCTGCGCCACGACGACCGGCGCGCACGCGTGCTGGTCGCCTACGCCCTTGACCGGTTCTCCCCGGAGCGGATCGCCCGCCTGGCCGGCACCTACACCGAGCTGATCCGTGAGATGGCCGCGCACCCGGAGCACCCGGCCCTCGGCTGAGCCCGGCGGTGGCCCGCGACGGCGAAGGGGTGGCACATCACCGATGTGCCACCCCTTCGCCGGCCGCCCTCCACGTCGGCCACCGCCGTCACCCCGGCCTCACAGGAAGCGGCGGATCGGCCGCACCGACGCCTCCCGCAGCCGCTGCGCGAGGGGCCGCCGCCGCCACCGCTCCTCGTCCACGGCCTCGCTCGACGACCGGTCCCGCTCGAAGTGGCCGTCCAGGGTCGCGGTGAACTCCTCGTCCAGCACCGCCAGCATCACCTCCTCGTCGTGCTCCAGCGAGCGCCGGTTGAGGTTGCTCGACCCCACCAGGCTCAGCACGCGGTCCACGGTGACGACCTTGGCGTGCATCATCGTCGGCCGGTACTCCCAGACCCGCACCCCGGCGGCGAGCAGATCGCCGTACAGCAGCCGGCCGGCCGACCGGCAGACCGGCTTGTCGGTGTGCGGGCCGGGCACCAGCAGGTCCACCTCGACGCCGCGCCGGGCCGTCGCGGCCAGCAGCCCGGCGAAGGACGGGTGCGGCGAGAAGTAGGCCGTGGTCAGCCGGACCCGCTCCTCGGCCGACTCCAGCACCAGCCGGAACAGGGTCTGCATGTCCTGCCAGCCGTAGCCGGCGGAGCCGCGGACCACCTGGACCGCGGCCGTTCCACTGGGCGGCTGTTCGGGGAACCGGTCGCCGTCCGCGACGAGTTCGCCGCGGCACTCCGCCCAGTTCTGGGCGAAGGCCGCGGCGAGTCCGTCGACGGCGGGGCCGCGCACGCTCACATGCGTGTCGCGCCACTCGGCGGCGGAGCGGGCGTCGCCGCACCACTCCTCGCCGATCCCGACCCCGCCCGTGAAGGCCACCGTCTCGTCCACCACGAGCACCTTGCGGTGACAGCGGTGGTTCTGCTTGAGCGGGGACAGCGCCAGCGGTCTGCGGAACCAGCCGATCCGTACCCCGGCCGCTTCCATCAGCGACAGCAGGTCACGTTCGATGAGCCGGCTGCCGAAGCCGTCCAGCAGCAGCCGCACCCGCACCCCGGCACGGGCCCGCCGGGCCAGCTCGACGGCGAAGGCGCGGGCGACCGGCCCCCGCCAGTACACGAACGTCATCAGGTCCACGCTGTGCTCGGCCGACCTGATGGCCGCGAGCATGGCGGTGAAGATCTCGTCGCCGTTGCGCAGCGGCACCAGCGCGTTGTCCTGCGTCATGGGCACGCCGAGCAGCCGTTCCAGGCGGCGCCGGAACCGGTGCGCGCGGGCGTCGAGGCGGGGCGGGGGAGCGCCGGTGGGTGTCTGCGGCGCCGGCCGCCCGGCCGCGACCGGGCTCTGCACGGTCTGGGTCATAAGCTCTTCTCCTGGACGGCGCTCCGCGGGCTGGACGGCCACTCAGGTACCGGTGACGCCGTCCGCCAGCTCGCGGAGCACGTCGATGTGCCCGTTGTGCCGCGCGATCTCCTCGACCAGGTGCAGCAGCACCCAGCGCAGCGGCGCGTGGCGGCCGTCCCGCATCGGCCGTGCCGCCGTGTCGTCGAGCCCGACGTCGGCGAACCGTTCCCGCAGGGCCCGGCTCTGCTCCTCGTACTCGTCGAGGAGCTGACGCAGCGGTACGTCGAGCGCGATCCGCATCTCGCGGTCCGGGTCGTCCTCGGTGGCGGGGTGCCGGTCCTCCTCGCCGAGGAACACCACCCGCAGCCACCAGTACTCGACCCACCGGACATGGCTCACCAGCCCGGCGACGGTCATCAGCGGGGAGCCCGGCAGGGGCGCCCGCCGGGCGTCCTCGTCGGACAGCCCCGCGCACTTGGCGGCCACGGTGGCCCGCGTGTAGTCGAGGAAGGTGTTCAGCGTGGTGCGTTCGTCGAAGGAGACGGGCGTGTCGGTGCGCTCCGGGGACATGCCGGCGGTGCCTTTCAGCTGGGGGTGACGTAGGCGGAGGACAGGCCGCCGTCCACGAGGAACTCGGAGGCGGTCATGAAGGAGGAGTCGTCGCTCGCCAGGAAGGCCACCGCAGCCGCGATCTCCTCGGGCTCGGCGAACCGGCCGACGGGGATGTGCACCAGGCGGCGGGCCGCCCGCTCCGGGTCCTTGGCGAACAGCTCCCGCAGCAGCGGGGTGTTGACCGGCCCCGGGGACAGGGCGTTGACCCGGATGCCCTCCCGCGCGAACTGGACGCCCAGTTCGCGGGTGAGGGCGAGGACCCCGCCCTTGGACGCGGTGTAGGAGATCTGGGAGGTCGCCGCTCCCATCCGGGCGACGAACGACGCCGTGTTGATGATCGAGCCCCTGCCCTGGCGGCGCATGTACGGCAGGACGTGCTTGCAGCACAGGTAGACGGAGGTCAGGTTGACCTCCTGGACGCGCTTCCACGCCTCAAGGCCGGTCTCCAGGATGGAGGCGTCCTCGGGCGGGGAGATGCCGGCGTTGTGGAAGGCGATGTCCACCGAGCCGTACCGGTCGTGCACCTCCTCGTACAGGGCGCGGACGTCGTCCTCCACCGCCACGTCGGCCCGGACGAACAGGCCGTCGACCTCCTTGGCTGCCGCGCCGCCGGCCGTCTCGTCGATGTCGACGGCCACCACCCGGGCGCCCTCCGCGGCCAGCCGGCGCACGGAGGCCAGGCCGATGCCGCTGCCCGCGCCGGTGACCACGGCCACCCGGTGCTCAAGTCGTTGCATGTCTCCTCGTTTCCTCGTTGCGGGGGGGAACCGGCCCGGGGGGCGGTCATCCGGCCATGTCGGCGACGAAGGCGTCGAGCAGGTCGTCGGGGGCTTCCATGAACCGGTAGTGCGGCCCGTGCAGGACCCGGAAGGTGGTCTCGCCGCACTCGGCCCAGCCGTCCATCAGCCGGTGGTCGACCTCCACGTCCTCGTCCCAGCCCAGTGCGGTGACCGGGCAGTCCAGGCGCACCGGCTCGGCGGGGTGGTAGCGCTTGTTGGTCTCGACGTCGGCGCGCAGGATCTCGAGGCTCAGCTCCACCAGGTCGGGGCGGGGCGTGCCGCCCAGCTCCGTGATCAGGGTGCGCACCTCGTCGGCCAGCTCCTCGTCGGTCATGCGCAGGAAGCGGCCGTGCGGGCCCTTGTGCGGGGCGATCTGCGAGGAGACGAACAGCCGGGCGGGCGCGGGGTATCCGCGCTCCTTGAGCCGGACGGCGGTCTCGTAGCCCGGCAGCGCGGACCCGCAGTGCCCGAAGAGGCCGAACGGCCGGTCCAGGTACGGCCGCAGCACCTCGACCAGGTCGTCCGCGAGTTCCTCGTACGTCGGGTACGAGGGCTCCCGGAAGCGGTTCTCCCGGCCGGGCAGCTGGACGGGCACGATCTCGGTGTCGCCCACGAACCGGGGCCAGTTGCGGTACATGCTCGCCCCGCAGCCCGAGTACGGCAGGCAGAACAGGCGTGCGGCGGCCTCGGCGGAGGGTTCGCGCAGGAACCAGCGGGAGGCGCTCACGCGACCAGCTCCGCGTAGCGCGCGGCCGCCGAGTCACGGACCGTGGCGACCATCGGCATGTGCTTGATGCCGGCCACGAAGTTCGAGTGCAGGTGCTCGATCTCACCGGCCAGCTCGAAGGAGTCGAAGCTCTCGAACAGCTCGGTGAAGAGGATCTTCAGGCTCATCCGGGCCACGGTGTGCCCCACGCAGTAGTGGGCGCCGCTGCCGAACGCCATGTGCCGGTTGGGCTTGCGGCGGATGTCGAAGGTGAACGGGTCGTCGAAGGATCCGGCGTCGCGGTTGGCCGAGCCCAGCCACACCACGACGGCGTCGCCCGCCCTGACCTTCCGGCCGTGCAGCTCGACGTCCTGCAGCGCGTACCGCATGAAGTGGTTCGCGGGCGACGACCAGCGCAGGGCCTCGTCGACGCCGGTGTTCAGCAGCTTCGGATCCGCGCGCCACTCGTCCAGCGCGGGGGTGCCGATCAGCTCCGCCATCGCGCCGGTCGGCACGAAGGGGGTGGTGACGTTGGCGCCGAGGATCAGGCTGTAGCAGTTGGACAGGACCGCGCCGGTCTCCAGCCGCCGGCCGTCGATGTCCATCTCCAGCAGCAGACTGATGAGGTCCTCGCCCAGGTTGCCGCGGCGCTCGCGCAGGATGTCGTGGAAGTAGGCGAACAGCTCACGGTGGGCGGCCTGCAGCGTCTCCTCGACCCCGCCGGGTCCGGCGAACTCCGGATCCTCCGGGGCGATGGACATCGTCGTCAGCCGGGTCAGCCGGGACCAGTCCTCGCGGGGCAGTCCCATCATGGTGCCGGCGGTCGCCATCGGCAGGGACATCATGGCCTCGGCGAAATCGAAGGGCTCGCCCTCCAGCGCCGGGGTCAGCAGCCGGTGCACCTCGGTGGTGACCGCGTCGCGGTACTTCTCCACCTGCTTGTTGGTCAGGGCGCGCTGCATCGGCACCCGCATCCGCGTGTGCCGGGGCGGGTCGGTCGCGGCCATCTGCCGTCCGCGCGCCGGGTCGTCCTTGCCGAGCAGGAAGAGCATGGTGCCGCGCTGCGAGGTGAACAGGGTGTGGTCGCGCAGCACCAGGTCGGCGTCCTCGAACCTGGTCACGGACCAGAAGCCCAGCGTGTCGTCCACCTGCTGCCAGCGCACCGGGTCGCGGTGCCGCATGGCGTTCCAGACGGAGTGCGGGTCGCCGTGCGCGTAGAGCAGCGCGTCGGTCAGGTCGACGGCGTCCAGATCGATGTCGTCCGGATGCACCGGCTTGGTGAGCCTCATCGGATGAACTCCTGGGTCAGGGGGTGGGCGTGGTGGAGGGGGCGGCGGCCTGGTCGGCGAGTTCCTCGGCGAGTTCGGCGACCGTGGGCCGCAGGTAGAGCGAGCGGGCGGACAGTTCCACGCCGAAGCGCTCCTGCAGGCGGGCGAGCAGGTCGGCGGCGATCAGGGAGTGGCCGCCCAGCTCGAAGAAGTCGTCGTCGACGCCGACGGGTTCGACGCCCAGCAGGTCCGCCCACTCCTCGGCGACGGCCGCCTCGGTCGCGGTGCGCGGGGCCGTGTACTCGGTGGCCAGCGACCGCGCGGCGCGCCGCGCGGCGGGCAGCGCCGCCCGGTCCACCTTGCCGTTGCGGGTCAGCGGCAGCCCGGACAGGATGAGGACCGCCCAGGGCACCATGTAGCCGGGCAGTTCGCCGCGCAGCCATTCGCGCAGCCGCCGGCCCAGCGCGGCCGGCTCCTCGGCGCCCGCGTCCTGCGCGGTGACGTAGGCCAGCAGCCGCTTGCCGCCCGCGCCGTCGCTCTGTGGCATCACGACGGCCTGGCGCACGTCCTCGTGGCCGCCGAGCACCGCCTCGATCTCGCCGGGCTCGACCCGGTAGCCCTGCACCTTGATCTGCCGGTCGGCGCGGCCGAGGAACTCCAGGGTGCCGTCCGGCAGCCGCCGCACCAGGTCACCGGTGCGGTAGAGCCGGGCGCCGGGTTCGGCGGTGAGCGGGTCCGGCACGAAACGGTCGGCGGTGGCGGCCGGCCGGCCCAGGTAGCCCAGGGCCAGGCCCTCGCCACCGGCGTACAGCTCGCCCGGGACCCCCGCGGGGACCGGCCGCTGGTCCCGGTCGAGGACCAGCGCCCGGGTGCCGCTGATGGGACGGCCGAGGGGGACCGCGTTGCCGGCCGGCGGCTCGCCGGAGGTCCAGCAGGCGGTGAAGGTGGTGTTCTCCGTGGGGCCGTAGCCGTTGGTGAACAGCAGGTGCGGGTGGGCCGTGAGCAGCCGGCGGACATGGCTCGCGGAGACCACGTCCCCGCCGGCCAGCACGTGCCGCAGCCCGGCGAAGGCGTCCAGGTGCTGGTTGACCATCTGGTGGAACAGCCCGGCCGTCATCCAGGAGACCGTGACCTTCTCGGCGGTCAGGGTCGCGGCCAGGGCCTCGGTGGACAGCGGTCCCGCCGGATGCACGGCCAGTCGCCCGCCGTTGACCAGCGGGGCCCAGATCTCCAGCGTGGAGGCGTCGAAGGCGACGGGCGCGAGCTGGAGGAACACGTCCTCGGGGCGGAACTCCGCCCAGTCGGGCCGTACGACGAGCCGGGAGACCGCCGCGTGCGGCACGTACACGCCCTTCGGCTCGCCCGTGGACCCCGAGGTGAAGCTGACGTAGGCGGGCGCCGAGGCGGGTACGCCGACGCACACGGGGGCGGGCTCCGCGTCACCGGCGGCCGCCCCGTCCAGGCCGAGCACCCGCACGGAGGCGGGCAGCCGGTCGGCGAACCGCTCCTGCGCCAGCGCGATCCGCGCGCCGGTGCCGTCCAGTTGCGCCGCGAGGCGCTGCGCGGGCAGGTCCGGCTCGAAGGCGGCATAGGCGCCGCCGGTCTTCAGAACGGCCAGCAGGGCGACGACCAGTTCGACGGAGCGCTCGGCGAGGACGGCCACGACCTGTCCGGGGCCGGCGCCCGCAGCTCGCAGCCGCGCCGCGAGCCCGTCGGCCTCCCGGAGCAGCTCCGCGTAGGTCAGCGAACGGCCCGCGCAGCTCACCGCCACGGCGCCCGGGGTGCGTGCCGCCTGCTCCTGGACCAGGACGTGCACCGGGCGGGCGGCCACCGGCGCGTGCCCGTCGCCGGCCAGCGCGGAGGCCTCCTCCAGTGCGGCCGCCGAGGCCAGCGGCAGCACCGACAGCGGGACGTCGGGGCGTACGACCACGAGGGCGCACCGCAGCTGGTCCTCCAGCCGCTCCGCCTCGGGCGGGGTCAGCGGGCCGGCCCCGGTGACCGTGACCAGGGCGTCCGGGCCGGCGGTGACGGTGAGCCCGGGCACGGGCCCGCCGGGGGCGGTGTCCCACAGCAACCGCGCGTCCACGGCGGCCCCGGGATCCTCGTCCTCCGTCCCGTCCGGGAGCTCGTCCAGCGCCGCCGCGGCCCGCGCGGTCAGCGCCGACAGGGTGGGGTCGTCCGCCACCTCGAAGGTGAGCACGGCCTCGGCGTCGGCGTCACGGTAGGCGATGCGCACCGTCTCCTGGAGGGTGCGGCGGTGGGTGACCGCGACGAGCGCCGCCAGTGCCGCGGCGGGCGCTCCCGCGGCACTGGCGTGCGGGTCCGCGGGCGGGGCCAGGGGCTGCGGGTCGGTCAGTGAGATCACTGGTTCTCCTTGGAGGGGGCGGGGCCGGCCGCGGCCGTCGCGGGCCGGCGACGCAGGGTGGAGCGGTCGACGCGCCGGATCGCCGGCGTCTCGGCGCGCGGCTTGGCCCGCTGCTGGTCCACGTAGGTGGCGACGGCGGCGATGGTGGGTGTCTCGAAGAGCAGGCCGAGCGGGGCGTCGACCGAGAACTCCTGCCGGACGCGGTCCATGACCTCCGAACCGAGCAGGGAGTGGCCGCCGAGCGCGAAGAAGTCGTCGTGGACCCCGACCCGGTCCACGCCCAGGGCGGCCGACCAGATGCCGGCCAGCGTGGTCTCGGTCGGGGTGCTCGGCGCCCGGTGCGCCTCGCTCGCGGCCGCCGCCAGGTCGGGACCGGGCAGCGCGCCGGGGTCGGCCACACCCGAGCGGTCGCTGGGGAAGCCCGGCACGACGAGCAGATGGGCCGGCACGGCGGGGAAGGGCAGCCGGTCCAGCAGCCGCTGCTTCAGACCGGAGACGACCCGGCGGCCACGGATGACCGAGAGCGGGTCGTTGGCCGGCCGGCCGGACTCCCGGCAAGTGCCGGCGGGGCGGTCGCCGAAGCCTTCGGGGAGCGCGGGACCGGCCTCGGCCCCGTCCGCGTCGCCGGCCTGGCGCAGCAGCAGGACGTCCAGGGTGCCGGGCCCGTCGGCGCCGTAGCGGACCAGCGGGGCGTAGCCCGCCCGTTCGGCCGCGGCGGCCAGGGCGGCCGGGTCGAGCGGGCCGCCCGGTCCGGCCGGGCGCGGCGCGAGCGCCGCCGACACGTCGGCCACGGTGGCCGTCTGCCCGGTGGCGAGCAGCGAGAGCGCGGCGAGTCGCCCGTGCACCCGGGCGTCGGGCACCGAGCGCACCAGCAGCCGTTCCGGGGCGTGTTCGCCGAGGTGCGCGGTCAGCGCCTCCGCGGTCAGGCCGTCCGCCTGCCAGTCGAGCTCGGCGCCGGGCCGGGCCCCGGCGGCCGGGGCGCCGGCGCGCAGCACCACGTCGTACCGGTACGCGCTCAGCTCGTTGCGGTGCCTGCCGTACCGGGGCAGGACGTACACCTCGGCGAGCCCGTCGAGCCGGTCGGCCAGCGCCGTGAACCAGCTGGGGTCCAGGAGCAGTTCCTCCTCCTGGCCGGCTCGGGCGCCCAGGGCGCCGCGCAGCGCGCCGGCCGCGTCCTGCGCCTCCAGGGACTCCAGCCGGCCGGGCAGGTGCAGCGCGTCGAGCAGCGGCAGGCTGCGCACGGCACCGAGGTAGACGTGGCCGCCCGGGCGGAGCACCCGCAGCGCCCCGGACAGCACCTGTTCCAGGTAGTCGGTGCCGGGGAAGTACTGCGTGACGGAGTTCAGCACCACGGTGTCGAACCCGCCCTCGGGCAGCCCGTCGAAGTCGTCGGCGGCCCGCTCCAGCAGGGTGACGTCGTCGGCCTTGCTGGCCAGCCAGTCCTGGTGGTCGCGGATGTGCCCGAGCGCGTGCCCGGACAGGTCCGTGCCGGTGTAGCCGGCGCAGCGCGGGGCGAGCCGGAACAGCAGGGCGCCGGTCCGGCAGCCGATCTCCAGCACCCGGGAGGGCTTCAGGGACAGGACGCGCCGGAAGGTGGTGTCGGCCCACTCGCGCATCTCGGCGCCGGTCAGGTACTCGCCGGTGTGCGGGCTGTTCCAGCCGGTGACGTTCAGCACCGGGTCGTCCTCGGCGGACCGGCCGGAGTACGTCTCCTCGAACAGGGCGCGCAGCCGGTCCTGGCCGCCGGTGTCCTGGGGGCGCAGCGAGACGTGGGCGAGCAGTTCGGGTTGCCCGTCGTCGCCCTCGGCGCGCAGCTGGACCACGGCGCGTTCGACGTCGGCGCAGCCGTGCAGCACCGTCTCCACGTCGGTCGGCTCGACCTGGTGGGTGCGGATCCGGATGTCCTCGCCCAGCGGTTCGACGGTGCCGTCGGGCAGCAGCCGGGCGCGCAGGCCGGTGCGCAGCAGGGGCTCGCCGTCCGCGACCGGGTCGGCCACCAGCAGGCGGCGGATCTCCTGCGGCCGGCCGAGGACGCCCTTGGGCGACGGCACCCCCCCGACGCAGAGTTCACCCGGAACCGAGCCGGGCACGGGCAGTCCGGCGGCGTCCAGCACCCGCAGCCGCGGGCCGGGCAGCGGGCGGCCGAGCGCCGAGAGCGTTCCGGGCGCGGGGGCGTCGGCGACCGGCTGGACGACGACGTCGAGCGCCAGGTGGGCCGGGCCGGAGCGCAGGTGCACGGCGCAGTCCGGGGCGAGCCCGCGCAGCCGGGCGATCAGCGCCGGCCACGGCCGTTCGCCGGCGCACACCACGCGGCGCGGCTCCGGCTGCCGGGGCGCCCGGTCGAGGAAGGCGGCCAGCGCGGTCGGCGGGCCGACCAGCACCGCGGCGTCCGCCTCGGCGTCCGCCGCGGGCGTGTCCGCGCCGGCCGCCAGGACCAGCGGCGCCCCGGCCGCGACCGGCCCCAGCAGGTCCCAGGGGGACAGGTCGAACCCGGCGGACAGGGACAGCACGCCCCGCGCCCGCTCCTGGTCGCCGAGTCCGTCCAGGTGGGCGGCGGCGTGGGCGAGCCGGTGGGCGACGCCCGCGTGGGAGTGGACCGTGCCGCGCGGCAGTCCGTCCGAGGGCGGCAGGTAGCAGACGAACGCGTCCTGTTCCGGGACCGGTTCGGCGGCGGGCCGGTCGGCGGTCCGCGCCGACCGGTCCGCGCCGATGTCGACGGGCCGCACCATCGAATCGAGACCGTCGGGTCCGGCGCCGTCGGTGATCACGAGGGCCGTGGAGCAGTCCAGCAGGATGTCGTTGAGGTCGCCCACGGACGTCCGCGGGTCCAGCGGCACGGCCGCGCCCCCGGCCTTGAGCACGCCGAGCAGTGCGACCAGCAGCCGCGGCGACGCCGGCAGGCAGACCGCCACCGGCTGCCCGGGCGTGACGCCCAGCTCGGCCAGCTCCCAGGACAGCCGGTTGGCCCGGGCGTCCAGCTCGGCGAAGGTCATGACCGCGCCGCCCTGGCGGACCGCGGGGGCGGTGGCCCGCTCGCCGGTCCGCGCCGCGATCAGCTCGGTCACCGTGCGGGCAGGCTCCCCGGCCGCCACCGCGACCGGCTGCCGCGTCCCGTCCCGCTCGGCCTCCCCGGTGAGGGGCAGGTTCCGCACGGGCGTGTCCGGGTCCTCGGTCACGGCGGTGAGCAGCGTGGTCAGCGAGTCCAGCATGCGGCGCACGATGTCCTCGGTGAAGACGTCGGTGGAGAAGTACACCGTGCCGCGTACTCCGCCGTCCTCGGCCGGCTCCAGATCGACCTCCAGGTCGAACCGGGCGGTGTCGGTACTGAGCGGCTCGATCGAGAAGCTGACGTCGGGCAGTTCCACGCTCCAGCGCGGCGAGTTGTCGTAACCCATCTGGTGGCGCACCAGCGGGACCCGGGCCCGGTTGTCCCGTTCCGGCGTGATGACCTCGACGATCCGTTCGAACGGCACGTCCTGGTGCTCGTAGGCGCCCAGGCACACCTCCCGGGACTGGCGCAGCAGTTCGCGGAAGGTGGGGGTGCCCGAGAGGTCCATGCGCAGGGCCAGCTCGTTGACGAAGCAGCCGGTGAGGTGCTCCAGTTCGGCGCGCCGGCGGCCGGCCACGGCCGTGCCGATGACGATGTCGTCCTGGCCGCTCCAGCGGGACAGCACCACCGACTGCGCCGTGTACAGCGCCATGAAGGGGGTGGCGCGCTCCGCCTCGGCGAGCCGGGTCAGCCGTCCGAAGACCTCCGCCGGGAGCTCGTAGCGGATCGTGCCGCCGCGCCAGGTGAGTTCGGCGGAGCGGGGCAGGCCGGTCGCGATGTCCACGAGCCGGGTGTCGGCGAGCCGCTCCCGCCAGTACTCGAGTTGCCGCTCCACCTCGGGACGGGCCAGCCAGTCCCGCTGCCAGGCCGCGAAGTCCCCGTACTGCACGGTCAGTTCCGGCAGCTCCGGTTCCCGGCCCTGGACCCGGGCGGCGTAGCGCTCGCCCAGCTCGCGGATCAGGACGTTCATGGCCCAGCCGTCGGTGGCGATGTGGTGCTGGCACATCAGCAGCAGGTGCTCGTCCTCGGCGAGGCGCAGCAGCACCGGCCGGAGCATCAGGTCGCGTTCCAGGTCGAAGGGCCGGTTGATCTCCTCGGCGCACAGCAGGCGGGCCCGGGCCTCCCGATCGCCCGCGGGCAGCCCGGTGAGGTCAACCAGCGGCAGGTCGAGGCCCGTGAACGGGTCGACGGACTGCACGGGCGCGCCGTCCACCTGGTGGTAGGTGGTGCGCAGCACCTCGTGCCGCTCGACGATCTCGCCCAGGCAGCGGTGCAGCAGCTCCCGGTCGAGCCGGCCGCGCAGCCGGGCCGCGCCGGCCACGTTGTAGAACACCGCCTCGGGGTCGAGCCGGCTGAAGAACCAGATGCGCTGCTGGGCCGGGGACAGCGGCATGGCGCGGCGGTCGCCGTCGTACCGGGCGATGCGTCCGGTCGCGGCGGCCGACGCCTGACGCGCGATCAGCCGGTCGAGCAGTTCCCGCTGTTCCGCTGTGAGAGTGGCCGATCGCATGCGTGCCTCACCCTTCGATGGCTGGGGGTCGGTGGGGGTACTGGGAGGGTTCGTCGGTGCTGTCATGCCGGCCGCCGGGCCGGCCGCCGCAGGTGCGCCACGTCGGCGAGGAGCCGGTGGACGGTCTCGGCGGCCTGTTCCTGGACGAAGAAGTGGCCCGCGGCGAAGGTGTGCACGGTGAAGTCGCCGTCGCTCTCCTCGCGCCACCGGGCGGCGCGCGTCGGGTCCACCCCCGGGTCGTCGGCGCCGAGATAGAGGCGCACGGGACAGCCGAGCGGCCGGTCGTCCGGGTCCCGGGGACCGGCCAGCACGGTGAGGTCGGCGAGCAGCACCGGCAGGATCATGTCCAGGTAGGACCTGCTGGCCAGCAGTTCCGCCGGGGTGCCGCCCATGTGACGAAGGAAGGCGAGCGCCCCGTCCTCGGACAGCCAGCGCGTGTAGTCCTTGCGGGGCTCGCGGCGGGGCGCCTCGCAGGCGGCGGCCACCATCAGGTCCGGGGTGACGCCGTGTTCCCGGCGCAGGAACCGGATCAGCTCGGCGCCGATCGTGCCGCCCATGCTGTGGCCGAACACCACCAGCGGACGGTCGGCCAGGGCCTCGACCTCCGCGGCGAGCGGCGCCACGATCTCGGCCACGGAGCGCGCCGGCGGCTCGCTCAACCGGGTGCCGTGGCCGGGCAGTTCCACGGCCACCACGCCGACGTCCGGCGGCATCAGCCGGGGCCAGCGGCGGTAGACGTGCGCCGCTGCGCCCGCGGGCGGCAGGCACAGCACCCTGAGGGCGACGTCGTCGTCCGACGACCAGTCGCGCAGCCACGTCATACGAGTTCCTCTCCGGGCCGGTCCGGCTTCCTGTGTCCAGCTTCGTGATCGGGCGCCGGCCAGGCAGTCGGGAGAGTCCCCGACAGGGGCCCCGGGCACTCGGGCAGACAGCTCCAGCGCAGGGTCCGGGTGCCGCCCGCGGGCACGTCGTTGACGGCGAGCGCGGCGGCGAAGCCCTCCGGTGCCTCGACGGCGCGGACGAACCACACCCCGGGCACCCCGGGCACGCGGGCGTCCGCCCAGCCGTCCCGGCCGGGTTCGCCGACGTCCGGGAGATCCACCACGCCGGTCCCCGCGGCCTTCCCGACCGCCTCCAGCCGGGTCCACGCCTGGGTGCCGTCCAGGTCGGACAGCTGGGGGCCGCCCGCGCCGCCGGACAGCACGGCGGACCAGTTCACCCCGGCGCGGACCTGCTCCACGTCGACGCCCACCGCCAGCGGCGGCCGGCAGACGGCGACCATCGCCACCTGCTCGCTGTGGCTCAGGCTCACGTCCAGCGCGAGCCGGCCGGTGTCCACGGCCCACACCGGCTTCCCGTGCACGGCGGGACCGCACCGCGGGCAGAACCGGTGGAAGCGCAGCGCGGCGGGGCTCTCCCCGGTGTAGCCGGCCAGGATGTGCCGCAGCGCGCAATGGGCGGCCCGGTAGCGGCGGCGGTCCACGGCCCGTTGCAGCCGCCGGGCCTTCTGCCGTTCGTCACCGTCCAGACAGTCTCCGCCGTCGGGCAGTTCCAGCTCGTCGAGTTCCAGGTACCACAGGTGCACCACACCCGTGCGCAGGTCGAGCCGGGGAACCGCCGGCGTCGGCGGTTCCACGACCTGCCAGTTCGATGACATGCGCGACTCCTCGCTTGACCGGGCCCGGCCGGCGCGCGGCGGGGCCCGGCCGGTGGTCAGACGGCCGCGGCGGTCCGGTCGGCCTCGACCAGGGCCGGCCGGGGAAGGGGATGGTCGGGCAGCGGGAAGCGCCGGCACAGATCGGCGGCCCGGGCGGCCACTTCGGCCCGTACGACCGGGTCCAGGTCGTGGTTGCGGTCGCCGGCCGGGCGGACGGCGCGCAGCACGGCGTCGACGAGCCCGGCGCACTCCGCCATCTCGGCCACGCCCATGCCCCGCAGCGCCAGCACGTTGGTGCCCAGGCGGACCCCGCTGGTGACCCGGGGGCCGTGCGGGTCGCCCGGGATGCTGTTCTTGTTGACGATGACGCCGCAGCTCTCCAGCGCCTGTTCGGCGATCACGCCGGTCAGGCCGCGGCGGCCGACGTCGAGCAGCACCATGTGGGTGTCGGTGCCCCCGGCCAGCACATGATGGCCGAGCCGGTCCAGTTCGGCCGCGAGCGCCCGGGCGGTGGTGACGATTCGCCCGGCCCGCTCCCGGAACGCGGGCGTGGCGACCTCGGCCAGGGCCCGGGCCTTGGCGGCGACGGTGTTCAGCCGCGGGGTGCCCTGGAGGTAGGGGAAGACCGCGTCCTCCAGCGTCGCCCTGAGCGTCCTGCCCGAGGGCAGCCGCAGTTCGGCGTCGCGGCCGAGCAGGATCAGCCCGCCGCGCGGACCGTAGAGCTGCTTGTAGGTGCTCGTCGTGGTCACGTGGGCCACGTCGACGGGGCTCGGGTGCACCCCGGCGGCGACGAGTCCGGCGATGTGGGAGATGTCCGCGACGAGATAGGCGCCGACCTCGTCGGCGATCTCGCGGAACCGCCGGAAGTCGATGGTGCGGGGGTAGGAGCTGGCCCCGCAGAAGATCAGGCGCGGGCGGTGCGCGCGGGCGAGTCCGGCGACCGCCGCGTAGTCGATCAGACCGTCGGCGTCGAGGCCGTAGCGGACGGGGGTGAAGAAGCGGCCGGACATCGACGCGGCCGCCCCGTGCGTCAGGTGGCCGCCGGCCTTGAGGTCCATGCCGAGCACGGTGTCGCCCGGCCGGAGCAGCGAGCACAGCACCACCTGGTTGGCGGTGGAGCCCGAGTGCGGCTGGACGTTGGCGTGCCGTGCGCCGAAGGCGTCCTTCGCCCGGCGCACCGCCAGCCGCTCCACCTCGTCCACCAGCTCGCAGCCCGCGTGGTAGCGGGCGCCCGGGTACCCCTCGGTGGTCACGTTGCCGGTCGCGGTCGCCTCGCAGGCCAGCACGGACGGGTCGGCGGTGCTGGCCGCCGCGACCATGGCGAGCGTCTCGTGCTGGCGGATCTGCTCACGCTCCAGCAGCCCGTACAGCTCCGCGTCCCGTTCGGCGAGCAGGCCGACGCCGTGCGCCGCGGTGCGGGCCAGGATCCCGGTCCCCATCAGTGGGTCTCCTCAAGGGTTTCGAGCAGGTCCTGTGTCTGCGCGCTGTCCAGCGCCCGGACCTGCAGATAGATCTCCGCGACGGCCTGCGCGTCGATGCCGGCGGCCGTGCCCGCGGCCTCGGCGAGGACCGCCTGGCCGGCCAGGGTGGGCGTCTCGAACACGTCCCGCAGGGGGACGTCGAGCCGCAGGTGGTCGCTGAGCGCGTAGGCGACCTGGGTCACGCCCAGGGAGTTGCCGCCCAGGTCGAAGAAGTCGTCGTCGCGGCCCACCCGGTCGCGGCGCAGCACGTCCGCCCAGATGTCGGCGAGGGCACGCTCCAACGGGGTGCGCGGAGCCGCGTACGGGGTGGCCGGGGCGAGCCGCTCCTCGGCCTCGGGAGCCGGCAGGGCCCGGCGGTCCACCTTGCCGTTGGCCGACAGCGGCAGCGCCGCCAGCTCGACGAAGGTGTCCGGCACCATGTGGTCCGGCAGCAGGGTGGTCAGGTGGGCGCGCAGGTCGTGCGGGTCGGGGCTGTCCGCTCCGGCGGGCACCACGTAGGCGGTCAGCCCCACCCCGTGGCCGCTCGCGTCGGTGCGGACCACGGTGACGGCCTCGGCGAGGCCGGGGTGGCGGACGAGGGCCGCCTCGATCTCGCCGAGTTCGATCCGGAAGCCGCGCACCTTCACCTGGTGGTCGAGCCGGCCGATGAGGTGGACGGTGCCGTCCTCGGCGTACCGGGCGAGATCACCGGTGCGGTACATGCGGCTGCCCGCGGGCACGTTCGCGAAGGCTCCGGCGTAGGGGTGCGGCACGAAGCGCTCGGCGGTCAGCGCGCCCCGGCCCAGGTAGCCGCGGGCCAGTCCGGTGCCGGCCAGGCACAGCTCGCCGGGCACACCGACCGGCACCGGCCGCAGCGACTCGTCGACGATCAGCGCCTGCTGGTTGGCCATGGGGCGCCCGTACGGGATGTGCACCCACGAGGGGTCGGTGGCGGTGACGGGGAAGACGATCGAGTGGATCGAGGCCTCGGTGGCGCCGCCCATCACGACGACGGCGAGCTCCGGGAAGAGCACCCTGGCCCGGTCCGGCAGGGTCACCGGCACCCAGTCGCCGCCGAGGAACGCGGTGCGCAGGGTGGGCCGAGCCGGCCGGCCGGTGCCGTAGCCGTCCACCAGCGCCTCCAGCAGGGCCGGTGCCGAGTTCCAGACGGTGACCGAGTGGCGCTCGATCAGCTCGGCCCAGTGCCGGGGGTCCTTGGCCCGGTCGGCGTCGGGCAGAACCGTGGTGCCGCCGGCCGCGAGCATGCCCAGCAGCTCGTAGACCGACATGTCGAAGCTCAGCGACGACAGGGACAGCACCGAGTCGCCCGCGCCGATGTCCTGGCCGCGGTTGAGGTCGACGATGTTGTTGGCCGCGCCGCCGTGCGTGACGGCGACGCCCTTGGGACGTCCGGTCGAGCCGGAGGTGTAGATGACGTAGGCGAGGTCGTCGGGCCGTGCCCCGCCGGCCACCGGCCCGGACTCCGGTCCTGCCTCCGGTCCGGACGCCGGCCCGGACTCCGCGGTCCCACCGGCCGGCCGGCCGTCGCCGTCCAGCAGCAGCACGCTCAGTCGGGTACCGGTACCGGTGTCCGCGCCGGTTCCGGTGTCCGCGTCCAGGACCCGCCCGGTCGTGGCGTCGACGGGCAGCCGCTCGACGTGCTCCGCGTCGGTGAGGAGCACGAGGGGCCGGGCGTCGGCGAGCATGAACGCGAGCCGGTCGGCGGGGTAGGAGGCGTCCAGCGGTACGTAGGCGCCACCCGCCTTGAGGGTGCCGAGGACCGCGGTGGCCATCGCGGCCGAGCGGCCCAGGCACACGGCGACCGGGACGTTCGGGCCGACCCCGCGGGCGCGCAGTGCCGCGGCCAGCCGGTCCGCGCGCGCGTCGAGTTCGCCGTAGGTCAGGGAGCCCCCCGACCACACCAGGGCCGGGGCGGCGGGCCGGTCCGCCGCCTGCCGCTCGAACAGCTCGTGCAGGCAGGCCCGGGGGTCGGGGGCGGCGGTGGAGTTCCACTCCGACACCGCCCGCGCGATCTCGTCGGCGGTGAGCCAGGGCAGGTCGCTCAGCCGGCGGCCGGGGTCGGCGGCCGCGGCCGCGAGCAGCACCTCGAAGTGGTCCCACAGGCGGCGGATCGTCGAGGCGTCGAACAGGTCCGTCGCGTACTCGACGAAGCCGGTGTAGACGCCGTCGACCTCGCGCAGCTGGACGTTCAGGTCGCACTGCGTGCCGTGCCGTTCGACGCCCGCGGCACCGGCCGTCAGGCCCGGCAGCTCCAGTGTGGGCTCGGGGGCGGTCTGCAGCAGGAACAGCACCTGGGCCAGCGGGGTGACGCTCAGGTCACGGGGGATCTTCAGGTCCTCCACCAGCCGCTGGAACGGCAGGTCCTGGTGCTCCAGCGCCGCCAGGGTGGTGCCGCGCACCCGGTCGAGCAGCTCCTCGAAGGTGGGGTCGCCGGCCAGCGAGGTGCGCAGCGGCACCGTGTTGATGAAGCACCCGATGGTCTGCTCGGTCTCCGGTGTGCGGGTGGCCACACCGGTGCTCACCACGACGTCCTGCTGCCCGCTGCTGCGCCCGAGCACGAGCTGGAACGCGGCGAGCAGGGTCATGAACGGCGTCGTCCCGCTCGACCGCGCCAACTCCCTCACAGCGGAGGAAAGTCCTTTCGTCAGGGTGACCGGGAGCTGGCGGCCGCTCAGGGACTGCACGGACGGGCGCGGCCGGTCCAGTGGCAGGGCGAGGACGTGCGGGGCGCCGGCCAGCCGCTCACGCCAGTGGGCGAGCAGCTCCTCGACCCGCTCCCCGGTGAGCCGCTCGTTCTCCCACAGCGCGAAGTCCGGGTAGTGCACGTCCGGTTCGGGCAGCGCCGGGCCGGTGCCCGCGAGCTCGGCGGCGTAGTGCGCGCCCAGTTCGCGCAGCAGGATCCCGCTGGACCACATGTCGGACACCAGGTGGTGCGCGGTGACGGCCAGCACGTGGTCGTCCTCGGCCGTGCGCAGCAGCGACACCCGCAGCAGCGGCCCCTCGGCGAGGTCGAACGGCCGGGCCGCCTCCGCGGTCAGCGCCGCCCGGAGGCCGTCCTCGGGCACGTCCGTGACCGGCAGCGTGACGGTGAGGGACGCCTCGACGAGCTGCACGGCCCGGCCGTCGATCTGGACGAACCGGGTGCGCAGCGCCTCGTGCCGGTCGACGACCCGCTGCACGGCCCGCTCCAGGGCCGGCCGGTCCAGCGGGCCGCGCAGGCGCACGGCGAGCGGGATGTGGTAGGCGGCGGTGCCCGGTGTGAGCTGTTCGACGATCCACAGGCGTTCCTGGGCGGAGGCCATGGGAAAGATGGTCGGCTGGGGTGTCTGCATGGCCGTCTCCACACGTAGGCGTTGCGTCTGGCGCGTAGGCGCATGGGCACGTAGGCGCTGAGGTCGTGGCGATCACAGCTTCGCGACGGCGCGGGGATGCAGGTAGTCCGGGACTTTCCTGACGGCCCGGGAGTCCCTCGGGCCGCCCGCGGGCGGCCCCGCCCGGTCTAGGGTCGCCGGGACGACCGGACGGACCCCTGGGAGACACCTTGTCCGCAGCGCCCACGCTCACCCTGGCCCGCCGCTTCAACGGGCCCCCCGACAGCGCCAACGGCGGCTACGCCTGCGGCCGGCTCGCCGCACACGCCGAGGCCGTGGGGCACCTCACCGGTCCGGCCGCCGTCACCCTGCACCTGCCGGTGCCGCTGGAGACGCCGCTCGACTACCGCCCGGCGGGCCGCCGGGGCCACGCCTGGGACGGCGACCTGCTCGTCGCCTCCGTCGCCGCGGCGGACGGCGCCCCGGACGCCCCGGCGTTCGTGCCGGAGCCGGACGCCGGGGCCGCGGAGGACGCCTTCGTGGGGGAGGGGCACCCCTTCCCGGGCTGCTTCGTGTGCGGCACCGAACGTCCCGGGGACGGATTGAATCTGCGGCCGGGCCCCGTGGCCGGCCTGTCCGGCACCGTCGCCTGCCGCTGGACCCCCGAGGTCCGCTGGGCCGACGAGCGGGGCGAGGTCGGCGCCGCGTTCGTGTGGAGCGCCCTGGACTGCCCGGGCGGCTGGACGGCCGACCCGGTCCGCCGGCCCCGTGTGCTGGGCCGGATGACGGCCCGCGTCGACCGCCTGCCCACCGCGGGCCGCACCTACGTGGTGGTGGGCCGCCTCGAGCGTGCGGAGGGCCGTACGGCCACCAACACCACGGCCCTGTACGACGCGGCGGACGGCACCCTGCTCGCCGCCGCCTCCGCGGTGTGGGTGGCCCTGGACGGCTCGGCGGCCTGACCGGGTGCGGGACTTCCCCGTCAGGGCGGACCCGGACGTACACGACGGCCGCCTGGTTGGCGTAGTGGGCGAACGCCTCCTTCCCGAACGCCTCCGGGGCCAGCGCGCTGGTCTCCCACAGGGACAGCGCCTCCCGTAGGGTGCCCGGCACCCGTTCGGAGTCCGCCGCGTAGGCGTTGCCCTCGCACGGCTCGGGCAGCAGCAGCCGCCGGTCGATGCCGTCGAGCCCCGCCGCGATCAGCGCGGCCACGGAGAGGTACGGGTTCACGTCACCGCCCGGTACCCGGTTCTCCACCCGCAGCGAGTCACCCCGGCCGACGAGCCGCAGCGCGCACGTCCGGTTGTCCACACCCCAGCGCACGGCGGTGGGGGCGAAACTGCCGGGCACGTAGCGCTTGTACGAGTTGACCGTCGGCGCGTGCAGCAGCGCGAACTCGCGCAGCGCGGCGAGCTGTCCGGCGAGGAAGTGCTCGCCGATGAGGGACAGCCCGTAGGGGCCGTCCCCGGCCAGCACCGGCGTCCCGTCGACGCCGCGCAACGAGAGGTGGACGTGGCACGAGTTGCCCTCGCGCCGGTCCGGCTTGGCCATGAAGGTCAGGCTCGACCCCTGCTGGGCGGCGATCTCCTTGGCGCCCGTCTTGTAGATGCTGTGGTTGTCGCACGTGGTCAGGGCGTCGGCGTAGCGGAAGGCGATCTCGTGCTGGCCGGGGTTGCACTCGCCCTTGGCCGACTCCACGTACATGCCGGCGCCGGTCATGGCCGTGCGGATGTGCCGCAGCAGCGGCTCCACCCGGGACGTGCCCAGCACCGAGTAGTCCACGTTGTACTGGTTGGCGGGCGTCAGGTCACGGTACCCGCGCTGCCAGGCCTCCTCGTAGGTGTCCCGGTAGACGACGAACTCCAGCTCGGTGCCGACCATGGCCGACCAGCCGCGTTCGGCCAGCCGGTCCAGCTGCCGGCGCAGGATCTGCCGCGGCGACACCTCCACCGGGCTGCCGTTGTGCCAGGCCAGGTCGGCCAGGACCAGCGCGGTGCCGGGCTGCCAGGGCAGCACGCGCAGGGTGTCCAGGTCCGGCAGCAGCCGGAAGTCGCCGTAGCCGCGGTCCCAGGAGGCCATCGCGTAGCCGTCGACGGTGTTCATCTCGACGTCCACCGCGAGCAGATAGGCGCAGCCCTCCGCTCCGTGCCGGACCACCTCCTCCAGGAAGAACTCGGCGGACAGGCGCTTGCCCTGGAGCCGCCCCTGCATGTCGGTGAAGGCCAGGACGACGGTGTCGAGTTCGCCGGCGGCGACCCGGGCGCGCAGCCGGTCCAGGGTCAGCATGCCGTCTCGTTGTGCCATGGGGTTCTCCTGCTCGGGGCTCGGCCGTGGTCCGAAAGGTCGGTCCGGACGCCGGTGCGAAGGTCGGTCCGGAGGTCAGATCGTGAAGCCCTTGGAGACCAGCGTGAAGCCGGAGTCCAGGGAGGACCAGGTCACCGTGCGCGGCCGGGCCGGCCGCAGGGTGCCCGCCGGGAAACCGGTGTGCTCGGCGACCGCGCGCAGCCGCAGCGGCCCGGCGCCGGTGAGCCGCAGCGTCAGTTCGACCCCGCCGCCCGGCGGGTCGACGTAGAGGAAGCCCCAGGTCCACCGGCCGTCCCCGGAGGTGCGGTTGTGCCCGCCGGGCAGCCGTTCGCCCGCCACGGTCAGGCCGCGCACGGTGCCGCTGGTGGTGTCCGCGTAGATCATCAGCTGGTCCGGGGTGCCGTGGGCGGCACCGAGGCGGATCCGAACCTGCCGGCCGCCGCGGGCCGTGGTCCGGTCCGACAGCACCTTCAGGGTGGGCGTGGCGAGCGTCCGCGCGGGCGCGGGGCCCGTGCGCCAGCGCGCGGGCTCCCGCAGCGGCGGGAACCGGTCTTCGACGTGCTCCGCGCCACCGTCGACGAACGACCCGAGCCAGGGGTGGCTGCCCAGCCCGTTGCTCACCCAGCGGGCCCGGCCGCTGTCGGCGTCCAGGGTGTACACGAGGCTCACCTGGGCCGGGTGCGCCGGGTCGACACCGTCCCGGACCACTCCGGCGGCCACCACGGCCAGGCCGGTGACCACCGCCGCCAGCGCCCGCAGGGCCAGCGGCCTGCCGCGCAGCGGAGAGCCGGCGAACGGCATCGGCAGGGTGAGCGCGAACAGCGCGCCCAGCAGCAGCGGCACGAAGGCCATGCCGAGCCCCAGGGTCGGGAACAGCAGCGCCGCGACGGGCAGCAGCAGGGCGGCGGCGGGCAGCGACCCCAGGGCAGCGGCGGCGGCCCGCCAGCGCGAGGTCTCCGGCAGCCGGCCCGCCACGAGCAGACCCGTCGCGCCGAACAGGGCCGGCCACACGAACAGGTAGGAGCCGCCCGGCACCAGCGGCGCCGTCACCACGGCGAGCAGCACGAACCAGCCGGTGACGGCGGCAGAGGTCGCCACGGCCCCGCACCGGCGGCGCAGTACGGCGGTGCAGGCCCACACGGCCGCCAGCGCGACGACCCCGAGTCCGAAGGCGGCGGGGCCGGGGCGGTGCGGGTCCCCGAAGACGAAGCCCGCGTAGGCGGGGCGGGCGAGCAGGAGGAGCTGCCAGCCGGCCCAGCCGGTCAGGGCCGCGCCGAGCAGCGGTACCGGCACGGCCGCGGCGGCGGCGACGGCCGACCGGCCCCGCAGCGCGCCCCGGCGCACCGCGTACCACAGGCCCGCGGCGAACAGGGCGGCGGCGAGCACCGCGAGCGGCGTCACCAGGGCGCCGGGATAGCGCACCAGCAGCCCCGCCCAGGAGAAGTAGGTGGACTGCGTGCCCTGGCGGACGGTCGTCAGGTCGGTGGCGGCCAGGCGCCGGGTGGCGCCCAGCACGGTGTCGCCGAGGTCCTGCAGGGAGGCCCGGCTGGAGTGGGCCAGGTCGTCCCGCGGGGTGTCGTAGTTCGCCGAGGTGCCGACGTTGGCGAAGTTCATGCCGGTGAAGCCGGCGTCGCGGAAGACGGTGAAGTCGGTGTAGTTGGGCAGCCTGCGGTAGACCTCGTGCGCCAGCGAGGTGGTGACCGGGACGTGCCCGTCGAGCGCCGGCACGAGGGCGCCGTTGTGGTCGCCCGTCTCGAACATCAGCGTGCGCCCGGACGTGCCGCGCGACTCCAGGTTGAGCACGACGGTCTTCCCCGGGTCGCCCGCCGCGCCGGAGGCGGTGTACTGCTGGGCCCCGACCTTGCCGAGTTCCTCCCCGTCGGTGAACAGGAAGGTCACGTCGTTGCGGGGGGCGGGGCCCGCGCGCAGGGCGCGGGCGATCTCCAGCAGGGACGCGATGCCGTGCCCGTCGTCGGTGGCGCCGGGCCCGATCTCGACCGAGTCGTAGTGCGCGACCAGCAGCACCCGTCCGGTGGGGTGCGAGCCCGGCAGCGTCGCCCGGATGTCCTGTGTCGGTGCCGCCAGCGCGGCGCCCGAGGTGGTGTCGGTGCCCAGTCCGCGCAGCACTCGCGGGCGCAGTCCGAGCTTGTCCAGCTCGGCCACCAGCCGGTCGCGGACCCGGTCGTGCGCGGCCGAGCCGAGGGGGCGCGGCTCCTTGGCGAAGGCGTCGACGAACGTCTGGGCGCGGCCGGCGGAGAAGACGCCGGCCGCGGCGTCGGGGGACCGCGCCCCGCCGGGTACGGCGTTCGCCACCACCGGGACCAGCGCGACCACGCTCACCAGGAGGAGCAGCAGCAGCTCGGGCAGGGCGCGGCCCGGCCATCGCGCCGGGGACGGCGCGGGCTCGGCCTGAGCGGGCACCGCAGGGGCGGGCGCGTTCGGCAGCAGACGGAACGTCACGGTCGGCCTTCCTGGAAGACGGGTCGGAACACACGGGTGTGGCGGGCAGGGGCCGGGGGAGAGGCGCGGGCACGGGGCCCGGCTCAGCCGCTCCTCGGCCCGGTCCGCTCCCGCCCGGGCGCCGGCCCGTTCCCGCTCCGGGACGGTGCCGTGCCCGCGATCACCACCTGGTGCAGGGCCCGGAGCAGGCGCCTGCGCACCAGGCGGGCCCTCACGGCAGGTCGAAGTCGACGATCAGCACGTCACGGTGGGCCGGCGCCGAGGGGTCCACCGGCGTCACCGCGGTGACGTCGTGCAGCACGGCCCGGTCGTCGACGATCAGCTGGTCGCCCGGCTCCAGCAGGGTGGTCGTCAGCAGCGGCTCGCCGTCCTGCGTGTACAGCGAACTCTCGCCGCCCGCCACGTTCGTGCGGTTCACCAGGAGCGAGGTGACGAAGGTCGACCCGTCGCGGTGCCGGCCCTGCGGCGCGGGCCGGCCGGTCTGCGCGCTGTCGGTGACGATGCGGAACGGGTGGAGTTTGACGTCCCAGCGGGAGACACCCTCCACCGCCGAGAAGATCTCGCCCAGCGCCAGCACGATCCCGCGGGTCAGCGGATCGTCGAGGAAGGCCCGCGTGAGCGGCTCGAAGTGCCGTTCGAAGCCCCCGTTGAGCGGGTTGACGTCGCTCTCCTGCCGGTACGGGCCGTGCGGCAGCGCGGTCAGCTCCCCGGTGGCGGCGTCCAGCCGGAAGTGGCCGTAGCGCCGGTAGCGGTACGACCCCCCGTCGCGCATGTACCGGTCCTGGCACAGGTCGTCCCAGTGGCCGGCGAAGCGGGCCCAGTCCGCTTCCGTGGCGCCGACGAGCGCGGACTGCTCCGCCGCGGGCTGGAGGTAGCCGCCGCGTGCCGACAGCTCACGCACGGCCGCCGCGATCGCGTCACGCGTGCCGCCGGGCCGTTCCGCGGTGATCGGTTCGGACATCTCGGGAGCCCCCTTTCTGGATTGCGGGCAGGGGCCCCGATCGTGACAACGCCCCGCCCCCTCCCACGAGTCCGGGGAATCCCCCGCGACGCCGGTCAGGGTTTCTCCCGACTGCCGCGGCGCAGCCCGCCGGCGGGATCTTCGAGGTCCGACGACGACCCGCGGCGCAGTCAGCCGCGACGTGCCAAGGAGAGACGAATGAGCAAGGTCGCAGTCCTGACCAACGACCTGCAGTACGACCTGGTCAACAAGAACCAGGAGCGGATCGACGCCGTCGAAGAGGCCACGCCGAGCTTCTCCGCCTTCCTCGACGACATGCGCGAGCGCGGCCACCACATCATCCACCTGCAGCTGATCAACCGCCCCGACGACCCGGTGGCCGAGCGCTACGACGGCGGCCGCCTGCCGGCGCAGAAGGGCACCAAGGGCGCCGAGATCCTGCCCGTGTTCCTCGCCGACACCGACATCCTCGTCGAGAAGAACAAGGACAGCGGCTTCTACGAGACCGACCTGCACGAGCGCCTGCAGGACCTGGGCGTCGAGGCCGTCGTCGTGACCGGCATGCAGGGCCAGATCTGCGTGCAGACCACGGCCGCCGACGCGTTCTTCCGCGGCTACAACGTGTGGGTCCCGAGCGACTGCGTCGTCTCCGCCCGCGACCACGACAAGATCCGCGCCCTGGACTGGCTGGACGGCTACTGCGCCACCGTCGCCCCCTCCGCCGAGATCATCCGGCAGCTCGACGAGACCGGCGAGCTGTCCCGGAAGGTGTTCCGCACGCCGTGACCGCCCGGCCGGTGACCGGCCGACGCGCCCGTCCCCGCGCCCTCCCCGCGCACCGGACCGCGCACCGAACCTCCCGAACCGAACCCCCGAACTGACAGGAGACCCGTCGCTGATGGCCACGGAATCCTTGCTGGACCAGCAGATCGTCCTAGACCACGGCACTGGTGCCCGGCTCAGCCGGGAGCTGGTCGAGTTCGTCGTGGAGGTACTGGGCGACGTCTACATCGGCGAGATGGAGGACAGCGCGATGCTGCCGGCGCCCTCCGGCAGCATCGCGATGACCACCGACTCCTTCGTCGTCGACCCGCCGTTCTTCGGCAACGGCGACATCGGCAAGATCGCCGTCTGCGGCACGGTCAACGACCTCGCCGTGGTGGGTGCCAAGCCGCTCTACCTCACCCTCGCGATGATCCTGGAGACCGGACTGCCGATCCGGGACCTGCACCGCGCCCTGGTCTCGCTGCGGGACACCGCGGCCGAGGCCGGCGTGAAGATCGTCGCGGGCGACACCAAGGTGGTCGCGCCCGGCGAGGCCGACGGCATCTTCCTCAACACCACCGGGATCGGGGTGTTCCACACACCGCCCAAGCGCATGAAGGACGTCCGTCCCGGCGACCGGATCGTGCTCAGCGGGCCGATCGGCAACCACACCGTGCACCTGCTGTCGGTGCGTGAGGGCCTGGGCTTCGAGAAGAACGTGCTCAGCGACTGCGCACCGCTCAACGGCCTGATCGACTCCGTCGAGGCGGCCGTACCCGCCGACGCCGTGCGCTCCATGCGCGACGTCACCCGCGGCGGGCTCTCCGCCGTCCTGCACGAGTACTCGGCGGCGCTCGGCCGGAAGGTGCGCGTCGAGGAGGCGGAGCTGCCGATCGCCCACGAGACGCAGATGGCGGCCGACATGCTCGGCATCAACCCCATCCACTGCGCCAACGAGGGCTGCCTGGCGCTGTTCGTGGACCCCGACTCCGTCGACGTCGTGCTCAAGGCGCTGCGCGAACACCCGTACGGCGCCCAGGCCGTGGTCGTCGGCGAGGTCACCGAACAGCCCGGCAAGGCGGTCGAACTGCTCGGTCGCGACGGCCGGGTCAGCGAGATCGAGGAACTCCAGGGCGCGGAACTCCCGCGTCTTTGCTGAACACACCGGATCGGAGCGGGATCGTGCAGCAGATCACTGTGCCGGACGGCAGCCCGTCCGCCGCACCCGGAACGTCCCCCTCGGCCGAGCAGTGGCTGATCCGGGTCCGCGGAGTGGTGCAGGGCGTGGGCTACCGGCCCTTCGTCCACACCCTGGCGACCTCCCTGGGGTTGTCCGGCTGGGTGCTCAACGACAGTCACGGCGTGCGGACCGAGGTCCGGGGAGAGGTCGCCCGGCTGAACGCCTTCGTCGTGGCCCTGCGCGACGACGCTCCGCTCCTGGCCCGGGTCGACGAGGTGCGGGTGGAGGACCGCACCTCCGTCCCGGCCGCGGCCGGCGCGGGTTTCGAGATCCGGCAGAGCGCCCGCACGGGCAGGTCGAGCACCATCGTCCCGCCCGACTCCCACGTGTGCGCCGACTGCCTGCGCGAGGTCCGCGACCCCGCCGACCGGCGTTACCGCTACCCCTTCACCAACTGCACCCACTGCGGGCCGCGTTACTCCCTCATCAAGGGGCTCCCGTACGACCGGGAGCAGACCACCATGGCGTCCTTCGTGATGTGCGCCGACTGCCGGAGCGAGTACGAGGACCCGGCCGACCGCCGCTACCACGCCCAGCCCAACGCCTGTCCCGCCTGCGGCCCCCGGCTGACCCTGTCGGGCCCCGACGGGGAGCTGGCCACCGGCGACGACGCCCTGACCGCCGCCACCGAGGCCCTGGCCGCCGGCCGGATCGTCGCCGTGAAGAGCGTCGGCGGCTTCCACCTGGCGGTCGACGCCCGCGACGCCGGGGCCGTCGCGAGGCTGCGCCGCCGCAAGAAGCGCGACTCCAAACCGTTCGCGGTCATGGTCGACGACCTGCGCGCCGCGGCCCGGCTCGCCGACTGCGGTGCCGCCGAGGCGGAACTCCTCGAGTCACCGGCCCGGCCGATCGTCCTGCTGCGCAAGATCCCCGGTGCGCTGCCCGAGGAGATCGCCCCGCGCAACCCCAACCTCGGCGTCATGCTGCCCTCCGCGCCCCTGCACCACCTTCTGCTGGACCGCCCGGGGCTCGACGTGCTCGTGATGACCAGCGGAAACGTCTCCGGCTACCCCATCGCCTACCGCAACGAGGATGCCCTCGGCCGGCTCTTCGAGGTCGCCGACCTGGTGCTCCACCACGACCGCGACATCCACGTCCGGGTGGACGACTCCGTCGTCCGCTGCTCGGACCACCCCGCCCTCGACACCCCGCTCGTCACCTTCCTGCGCCGCTCCCGCGGCTACGCCCCCTACCCCGTCGAGGTAGACGCCCTGCCCGAACCCGTCCTCGCCCACGGCGCCGAACTGAAGACCACCCTGGCACTCGGCACGGACCGCAAGGTGTACGTCAGCCAGCACATCGGCGACCTGAAGAACGACGAGACCTTCCGCTCGCACAGGCAGACCGCGACCCACCTCACCGACCTGTACGGACTGCGGCCCCGGCACGTCGCCGTCGACATGCACCCCTCGTTCCGCTCCCACGTGCTGGCCGGCGACGAACGGCCCGGGGACGTGGTGGAGGTGCAGCACCACCACGCCCACATGGCCTCGTGCATGGCCGAGAACCGGCTCACCGGCACCACCCTGGGCGTCGTCTTCGACGGCGCGGGCTACGGCCTCGACGGCACCATCTGGGGCGGCGAGTTCCTGCTCGGCGACTTCGCCGGCGTGGACCGGGTGGCCCACCTGCGGCCGATCCCGCTGCTCGGCGGCGACATGGCCGTCCACCAGCCGGTGCGCACCGCCTTCGCCCTCGCCCTGGAGGCCCTGGGCGACCCGGGGGCGGCCGTCGCCGCCTTCCCGGCCCTCGGGGAACTGACCGGGCAGGAGCGCCACGTCTACACCACCATGGTGCGGCGCGGCATCAACGCCCCGCGCGTCTCCAGCATGGGCCGCCTCATCGACGGCGTCGCGGCGCTGCTCGGGGTGTGCTCCCACGCCGAGTACGAGGCCCAGGGCCCCATCGAACTGGAAGGCCTGCTCGGCCGGGACCTCACCTGCGCCGACCGTCCCTACCGCTTCGGCGTCAGCGGAGCCGCCGACGGCACCGGCCCCCGGGTGGTCGACCCCCTCCCGATGGTCCGCGACCTCGCCGCCGACCTCGCCGCGGGCACGCCCGCGGAGACGGTCAGCCGGCGCTTCCACACCGCGGTGGTGCGGATGGTCGTGGAGATGTGCGCCGGCCGGCGCGCGGACCACGGCATTAGCCAGGTCGTCCTCTCCGGCGGTGTCTTCCTCAACGAGTTCCTGCTGATCAACTGCATCGCCGCACTGCGCGAGGCCGGGTTCGACGCGTACCCGCACCGACTCGTGCCCACCAACGACGGGGGCATCGCCCTCGGCCAGGTGATGGTGGCCGGCGCCCGGCTGCGCGAGCGGTCCCGGGCCGCCGCCGCGTCGAAGTGAGATCCCCCAGCGTCCCCGAGCCGCAAGAGTTAAGGAGTCACCCGAGGTGAACACCGACGTGACACTGGAACAGGTCGTCCGGCTCCTCGCCGACAACGAGACGGAAGCCCGGCAGACCCTCAGCATGGTGCCGAGCGAGAACGCCCTGTCCGGACTGTCGAAGCTGCCCCTGCTGCTCGACCCGTACCACCGCTACTTCTTCAACGAGTCGGACCACCCGGACCGCTGGCACTTCCGCGGCGGCCAGCGCCTGCGCGACCTGGAGACGAACCTCACCGTCCCGCTGCTGCGGGAGCTCGGCCGGGCCGAGTTCGTCTCCGTGCGCCCGCTCAGCGGCCTGAGTGCCATGACCCTGGTGCTGGCGGCCCTCGGCGGCGACCCCGAGTCGACGGTCGTCACCGTCGCGGCCGAGAACGGCGGCCACTTCGCCACGCCCAGCGTGGCCCGCCGGCTCGGTCTGAACGTCGAGTTCCTGCGCGGCCCCGACCCGCACTCCCTCGACCTCGACCACGCGGCACGACTGCTGGCCCGCACCCGGCCCGCGCTGCTGTACGTCGACCAGTCCCACTGCCTGTTCCCCATCGACGTCGCCGAACTGGTCGCCGTGGTCCGCGAGGTGTCCCCGCGGACCCGGGTGCACGTCGACGCGAGCCACTGGTTCGGCCTGGTGCTCGGCGGGGTGTTCCCCAACCCGCTGGACCAGGGCGCCGACAGCCTCGGCGGCTCCACCCACAAGACGTTCCCCGGACCGCAGAAGGCCGTCGTCCTCACCCGCGACGCCGAGATCGACCGGCGCGTGCGCGACACCCAGGACTTCCTGGTCAGCAGCCACCACTTCGCCTCCACCATCGGCCTCGGCATCGCGCTGCTGGAGTTCCGCGACCACGGCGGGCCCGCCTACGCCCAGGCCGTCGTCGACAACACCCGTACCTTCGGCGAGCTGCTGACCGAGCGCGGCATCACCGTCTGCGCCGCCGACCGCGGCTACTCCGCCGGCCACCAGCTGTGGCTGGACACCGAGCGGGACGGCGTCGCGCCGAAGACGGCGAGCGACCGGCTGTACGCGGCCGGCCTGCGCGTCAACTTCATGGCCGGGCTGCCCGGCTTCACCGGCCAGGGCGTGCGCATCGGGCTCAACGAACCCACCTACCACGGGCTCGCCGGGGACGACCTGGTCGAACTGGCCGACGTCTTCGCGCAGGCCGTGCACGCCACCGCCCCCGCGGCCGACCTCGCCGACCGGGTGGCGGCGCTCCGGCTGCGCACCCGCTTCGGAGCACCGGTGGACAGCACCTCCTCCCTCTTCGAGCAGGCCCTCGCCCTGTGCGCCGACGCCCTGCGCACCACGCCCGTCGCCGCGGGCCGGCCGCAGGAGGTCACCCCGTGAGCCGGCCGCTCATCGGCATCGCGAGCTACCTCGAACCGGCCCGCTGGAACATCTGGGACACGCGCGCCGCCGTCATCCACGAGTCGTACGTCGACGGCGTCACCGCCGCCGGCGGCCGGGTCGTGGTGCTGCCCCCCGACGACCGCGACGCCGACGTCCTCGACCGGCTCGACGGACTGCTGCTGCCCGGCGGGGTGGACCTCGCCCCGCACCACTACGGGCAGGCCCACCACCCCGAGACCGACACCGAACAGCGCCTGCGGGACAGCGCAGAACTGCTCCTGCTGAGGGGCGCGCTCGACCGGGACCTGCCCGTCCTCGGCGTCTGCCGCGGACTGCAGCTGCTGGCCGTCGTCCACGGCGGCTCCCTGCACCAGCACCTCCCCGACGTGCTCGGCCACACCGGCCACTGCCCGCGCGAGGGCGTCTTCGGCGCGCACGAGGTCGAGTTCGCCCCGGACAGCGTCCTGGGCTCCGTGTACGGACGGCGCGCCCGGGTCAACTCCCACCACCACCAGGGCGTCGCCGACGCCGGCCCGCTGCGGGTCACCGCCCGCGCCGACGACGGTCTGGTCGAGGGCGCCGAGGACCCCGCCCACCGCTTCGTCGTGGGCGTGCAGTGGCACCCCGAGGTCTCCGGCGACCACGCCCTCTTCGCCCGGTTCGTCGCCGCCTGCGCCCGCCCCGGCAC